>JAGQOG010000207.1 GCA_020427695.1 Phycisphaerales bacterium | reverse complement strand
TCCGCATCGAGCTTGCTGCGCCCGTAGTTGCTCCGCGGGGCGGGGGTCGACTCGTCCGTGAGCGGTCGATCGGGATCGCTGCGGTCGCCGATCGCGCCGATCGAGCTCATCAGCACGACCCGAAGCGGGCGTTCGGACTCGCGCACCGCCTCCGCCAGGGCCCGGGTGCCTTCCACGTTCACGCGCTGGAACGCCTCCGCCTCCTCGCGGTCGCGGCCCACGCGATGGGCGTGGGCCGCCAGGTGCACGATCCCGCCGCATCGCCGCACCAGCTCCCGCCAGGTGGAGACCTCGTCGAGGGGTCCGATGGCGACGGTCTCGACGCTTCGCGGCGCGGCCAGCCGGTTGGGGTCGCGGGTCGCCGCCAGCAGCGTTCGGCCTTCCGCCGCGGCATGGGCGAGAAGATGCCGCCCGACGAATCCCCCCGCGCCGGTGACGAGGATCGGATCCGTCGCCCGCGCCTCGCTCAAGCCTTGGCAGCCCCTCCGACGTACTCGGTCACCGTCGACTTGAGGATCGCGCGCACCAGCCGCTGGTCGTGCTGATCGATCGCGGCCTGGAGGCGCTGGAGATGGGGCTCGAGCCGGTCGATGCCCAGGAAGCCCTCGCGGGCGCGCATGATGGCCGGATGCTCGGTGGGGACGATGTCGTGCCCGAGGATGAGCTCCTCGAAGAGCTTCTCCCCCGGACGCATGCCGGTGAACGCGAGTTCGATGTCGCCGTCGGGGTTCTCCGCGTCGCGCACCTCGTGGCCGGCGAGGCGGATCATGTTCCGCGCGAGATCGACGATGCGCACCGGTTCGCCCATGTCGAGGACGAACACGTCGCCTCCCTCGCCCATGGCCGCGGCCTGGAGTACCAGTTCGACCGCCTCGGGGATCGTCATGAAGTAGCGCGTCATGTCCGGATGCGTCACGGTCACGGGCCCGCCGTCGCGGATCTGCTGGGCGAAGCGGGGAACGACCGATCCGCTGGATCCGAGGACGTTCCCGAAGCGGACCATGACCAGCCGTGTGCGCACCGGCGCACCCTGGGCGGCGTGGAGCGCCTGGCAGGTGATCTCCGCCAGGCGCTTGGTGGCGCCCATCACGCTGGTTGGTCGCACGGCCTTGTCGGTCGAGATCAGGACAAACGTCTCCGCGCCCGTGCGGACCGCGGCCTCCGCCACGACGCGGGTGCCGATCACGTTCGTCGCGGCGCCCGCCACCTCGTTCTCCTCGACGATCGGAACGTGCTTGTAGGCGGCCGCGTGGTAGATCGTGTGGACGCGGTTCTCGGTCAAGGTCCGCTCCACGAGCAGCGCATCGGTGACGGATCCGAGGCAGGCCACGATCTCCGGGGGGTTGGGCATTTGCGCCGCCGCCGTGCGCAGCTGCGCCTCGATCTCGTACAGGTTGAACTCCGACTGTTCGAGCAGCACCAGCCGTCGCGGCCGCAGTCCGAGGACCTGTCGGCACAGTTCGGCGCCGATGGAGCCGCCGGCCCCCGTGACCAGCACGGCGCGGTCGGCGATGCAGCGGTGCAGGAGCTCGCTCACGGGGGCGACCGGCGTCCGCCCCAGGAGGTCCTCGATCGCGACCTCGCGGATCGAGTCGATGCGGGCCAGTCCCTCGTCGAACTCCTTCAGCGTCGGGATGGTGAGGACATGCACGCCCAGCGCGTGGAGCTTCTCGAACAGCTCGCGGCGCCGCCCGCGGCTGGCGGCCGGAAGGGCAAGGAGGACGCGATCGGCGTCGGTCGCACGCACCACGGCGGCGAGATCGGCGCTCGAATACACCCGTCGGCCGCTGATGTGCCGTCCGACGAGCTCGGGGTTGTCGTCGATGAAGCCGACCACGCACAGCGATCGGTCCTCGGAGAGCATGTTGGCAATGCCGGCTCCGACCGGACCGGCTCCGAAGATCAGCACCCGCCGCGCGTCCCGGCGGGACCGGATGTGGAACGCCTCGCGGGTCAGGATGCGGGTCGAGCCGGCGCCGAGAAGCAGCAGCACGCCGAAGGCGGGCAGAGCGGATCGGGGAAGGCCCTCGGCGCGAGCCAGCATGAACGCCGCGCCGCCCAGGGCGAGCGTCACCACCAGGACCGCCTTGCCGAGTCGAATGGCGAAGCTGCTGCCGAGGTAGCGCGTGAGCTCCAGGTAGAGTCCGAAGAACCAGAAGCAGGGCACCGTGAGGAGCGGAGCGATCAGGAACAGCAGCGACTGCTTCTGCATCTCGATCGGCGCGAATTCGCCCAGCCGGAAGGCGTAGGCGGCCCACAATGCGACCACCGCCACCATTGCGTCGCTGAGCGCAAGGAGCACCTGCTTTGTTCGGCGGGGAAGTCGGACGAGACCCGGGATCACGTGGACGCATGGTACTCCAAATCGGGGTCGATGCCAGCATCCGCCGGTGCGCGTCCGGGCGATTAGAATGCCCCGCGCGGCCTTCGAAACGCGGTCCGCACGCACCTCCCATGAGCATCCCGCCTGCGATCGCGATCGCTGTTGTTGGAGCCGTCGCGTTCGCGGCCTCCTTCGGCATCACCGAGTCGTGGCGGCGCATCGCCAACCGAAGAGGTGTCCTCGACGAAGGCGGCACGCGGGCCTCCCACGTGGGCACGGTGCCTCGCGCGGGCGGTGTGGGATTCGTGTTCGTCGGGACGGTGGCCATCGAGGTCGCTGCGTTCAGCCAAGGCTCCGCTCCGCTCACGGCCCTCGCCCTGGGCGGGCTGGCCGCCGCGGCGGTCGGGTTCGTGGACGACGTGCGCGAACTGCGCGCCGCGCCGCGCCTTGCCGTGCATCTTCTCTCCGCGGCCATCGCGGCGCTGGCGATCGTGTGGGGCCAGTTCGACGCGACGCGCGGCCTGGCCATGTGGGTGCTGCTGACGATTGGCCTCGCGGGTGCGATCAACCTCTACAACTTCATGGACGGGCTCGACGGGCTGGCGGCGTCCGAGGCGATCTTCGTGCTCGGCGCGGCGGCAGCGCTGATGGCCGACGACGCCATGTCGGCGCGGGCGATGCTCGTCGCGATCGCCGCCGCCGTCCTCGGGTTCCTCGTGCTGAACTGGCCGCCGGCGCGGCTCTTCATGGGGGACGTCGGCAGCGGCTGGCTGGGATTCGTGCTGGCCGGACTGGCGGCGTGGACGTGGTTCCAGGAGCTTCTGCATCCGGCGGTGTGGGCCATCCTCGCCGCGGTGTTCGTGTCCGACTCGGTCGTGTGCCTCCTGCGGCGACTGTTGCGCGGGGATCGGGTGTCGCAGCCGCACCGCAGTCATGCGTACCAGAACCTCCACCGTCTCCGCGCGAGCCATCGCGTTGTCACCCAATTGCTCTGGGCCGTGAACCTGCTGTGGTTGGCGCCCCTGGCGGTGCTCGCCGCGAGCCGCAGCGACGCGGCGTGGTGGGTGGCCGCGGCGGCCTACGTGCCGGTGGTGGTCGCGGTGCTTTGGCTCGGCTCGGGCGTGCCCGGCATCGCCGAGCCGAAGGATTCCGGCTCGGGTTCGGCGGAGGAAGGGCGCCGTTGAGGGGCGCGTGTGCCCGTGCCGAACAGCGTTATAGTTCGGCGATGCGGATCATCGGGCATGGCGTGGATCTGGTCGAGAACGCCCGCATTGCGGCGCTGGTGGACGCCCATGGTGCCGCATTCCTCGAGCGGGTCTTCACCCCGGCGGAACGGGCCTACGCGGAGGCGGGCAAGCGGCGACGGATCGAACGGTACGCGGCACGCTTTGCCGCCAAGGAAGCCGTCCTGAAGGCGCTCGGGACCGGTTGGCGCGACGGGATCGCGTGGCGCGACGTCGAGATCCTCAAGATGCCGTCGGGCGAGCCGCGGATCCTGCTTGGGGGTCGTTGCGCTCAGGTGGCCGAGGAACTGGGGGTCGCGGACTGGCGAGCGAGCCTGAGCCATACCGATCTCTACGCCATGGCGAGCGCCATCGCCTTTGGACCGACCGCGTCCAGCGCGTCGCTGTGAACCGCCCGAGCGGCTTGGCCGGGGCCGTATGACGCTCCTCGCCGTCATGGCCCTAGGGTTGACCGGCGCTGCGGAAAGGAACTCGAGCGAACGATGGCCAAGAGACACGTCCATCCGGCCTTGTACGAGATCATCCGATCGAAGAACCCTGGACGATCGACGCCGTCGTTCGCGGCGGAGACCGGCGGTCCGACCCCGGCCGCCCATGCCGACCCCGTCGCCGGCCCCGTTGCCGGTCCGACCACCGTTCGGGTCCCGATCGGCTATCTCTGGCTGGCCGCCGCCCTGGTCGTCGTGGCCTTGGCGGGCATCTACATGGTCGGCTACTCCCTCGGCGAGCGGGCCGCCGACCGGCGCCGAGCACAGTTCCTCGAGGATCGTGTGGGCGCGCTGGGCGGACTCGACCAGGTCTCGGACCCCTTGGTGAACGACTCCGGCCGTTCGGGCTCCCCGGCCGCCGGATCGACCGGACCCGGCCG
>JAGQOG010000206.1 GCA_020427695.1 Phycisphaerales bacterium | reverse complement strand
GCGGCATACCGCTTCGCCACTTCGGCCCAGTTCACGACGTTCCACCAGGCGGCGACGTAGTCGGGCCGGCGGTTCTGGTAGTGCAGGTAGTAGGCGTGTTCCCACACGTCGAGACCGAGGATCGGCGTGCATGTGCAGTCCACCACGCCCTTCATGAGCGGATTGTCCTGGTTCGGGGTCGAGCACACGCAGAGCGATCCATCGTCCTTGACCCCGAGCCACGCCCATCCGGAGCCGAAGCGTCCCGCGCCGGCGTTGGCGAATTGGGTCTTGAACGCGTCGAAGGACCCGAAGGCCTTGTCGATCGCGGTGGCGAGTTCGCCCGTGGGATTGCCGCCGCCGCCCTTGCCGGCCGGCGCCATGACGGTCCAGAACAGCGAGTGGTTGAAGTGTCCGCCGCCGTTGTTCCGCACCGCGGTGCGGATGGCGTCGGGCACATCGGAAATCTGACGGCAGATGTCCTCGATCTTCTTCGCGGCCCAATCCGGGTGCGCTTCCAGGGCCTTGTTCAGGTTGGTCACGTAGCCGTTGTGGTGCTTCGTGCGATGGATGTTCATCGTCGTCGCATCGATGTGGGGCTCGAGGGCGTTCTCGGCGTAGGGCAGATCGGGAAGGGTGAACGGCATGCCGGTTCTCCTTTGGTGTTTGCGGGTTGGTGTTCCGAACGGAAGTGTACGCCCGAGCCAGCGTCCGAGCGGATCAGGCCGGAACGAGCACGGCCCGCAGTGCGCGAACGACGGCCGCCGGATCGTCGGCGCCGCACACCGCGGCACTGACCGCCACGCCCTTGCCTCCGGCCGCGGCGACCTCGCGCACGTTGTCCGGCCCGATCCCGCCGATGGCCAGGTGCGGCATTCGGGGATGGCGCTCGAGGAATTCGCGCAGCAGCGGAACGCCCGCGGGCGCCCGCTCCGGCTTGAGCGCTGTCGCGAACATGGCACCAACGCCGCAGTAGTCGGCGCCCGCCGCGACCGCCGCATCGGCCTCGGCACGGTCGTGCGTGCTGGCGCCGATGAGGAGCCGCCCGCCGGCGAGACGGCGCACCGCGGCGACCGGCAGGTCGCCCTGGCCCAGGTGCACGCCGTCGGCCCCGGCGAGCAGTGCGATGTCCGGCCGGTCGTTCACGATCACCTGCGCGCCGTCCGGCGCGGTCTCCACGAGCCACCGGGCGCGCCGCAGCAGGTCCCGGTCGGAAAGCGACTTCTCGCGCAACTGCACGCAGTCGGCGCCCCCTTCGAACGCGGCCTCGGCGACCGTCTCCCACGGATGTCGGCAGATCGACGCCGTCAGCAGAACGCACACGGTCCACTGCCGCCCCCGGCCGTGGAGGCGAAGCAGCAGCCGACGTTCGACCTCGTAGGCACGGTAGCGCATCGCCTTCATGCCCGCCCCGAAGTCGGGATGCACGAGCTTTCCGTATTCCTCGAGACAGCGCAGGGCCTCGCCCAGCCGCTTGCCGGCGGCCACGGCGACCGCGCCGAGATCCTCGCGCACGCGTTCGGTCTCGGTCGTCACCTCGACGCCGACGTCGCCGACGACATCGCGGGCCGCCGACGACTCGGGCAGCGACTGCGCCGCCGCGGCGATCTCGTGTCGCAGCGACTTCAGGTCGGCGGCGAGTCCGCGATCATCCAGGGCGAAGCGGGCGGCCTCCTCCATCACCCGCGCCGCTTCACGGGCGCGGTTGAGGTTGGCGTCGATGATCCGGAGGACGTCGGGCATGGGACGGGAACGTGTCTGGCCTACTCGCGACTGTCTTCAAGATCGCCCAACGGCTCGACGCATCGCGCCGCGTGCTGGAGGGCATCCTCGCGGCTGCCGGCGCAGGGAAGCCCCGGTCCCCGCCAGCGGCGGCCGTCGTAGGGAAAGGCCACGAAGCCGAGTCCCTGCTTGTCGGTGTAGTTGTCGGTGATGACGACGGGCACGAAGCCGAGGCGGACCTGGTTCACCGCCGCCGTGAAGCACATGCGGCTGCCCGGATCGGGCCGGACGGAGTAGCGGTACTTCATGTCCCGCAGATGCAGGCTCGTGCCTCGAATCAGTTCGCGCAGGCGCGTCGCCTCGAGCAGGTGGATGTCCTCGGGCTCGACGAGTCGGGTGGCCCGCCGGACTCCGAAGGGAAGGAGGGATGCCGTCGCCGCGAACGTGGCCGCCAGGAGCATGAGCCACGCTCCGCGGGCGGCGAACCAGAGCATGACCGCACCAGCGCCGCTGAGGAGGCAGGCGATCGCCAGCAGGATGGAGCGGCGCGAAAGCATCGGGGGATCCATCGTACCGGGCGCTTCCGGCCGACGCCCTTCCCCCGGAGCGGAGGAGGCGGACTCACGGCTATGCTGGCCGTTCGCCCCGCACCGAACCGATGCCCATCCGCGATTGCAGCCTCCTCATGCTCGGGACCGGCACCTCCTCCGGAGTGCCGGTGATCGGCTGCGACTGCGCCACGTGCCGATCGGCCGATCCGCGCGATCGGCGACTCCGAACGAGCGGTTGCCTGAGGTTCACCGATGCGGAAGGACAGGAGCGCCTGATCCTGATCGACGCCTCCCCCGATCTTCGCGAGCAGGCGCTGCGCTGCGGCCTGCGCCGGTGCGATGCGATCCTCTTCACCCACAACCATGTGGACCACACCTTCGGCCTCGACGAGGTGCGGCGGTTCAACGCCATCATGCGGTCGCCGATCGACATCTACGCCGACCGCCACACGATGGAGCATCTCCAACGTGTGTACCGCCACATCTTCGAGCGCGACCGGAACGTCAACGACTCCTTCGTGGCCACGCTCCTGCCGCACCTGATCGAGGCCGGCACGCCGATCGACCTCTTCGGCGTGCGCGTGACCCCGTTGCGGCTCCTGCACGGCAACCTGCCCGTGCTCGGCTTCCGCTTCGACGCGCTGGACGACCATCAGCGGATCGACAGGCACCAGCCCGTGCCGCTGCCGTTGGCCTACTGCACGGACCTCTCCGCGATGCCGCCGGAAACGTACCCGCGTCTCACCGGACTGCGCACGCTGGTCCTCGACATGCTCCGCTACCGCAAGCACCCGACACACCTGAGCGTGGACGAGTCTGTCTCGATGGCCGGCGAGATCGGCGCCGGCTGCACCATCTTCGTGCACATGACGCACGACATCGAACACGCGGACCTGGACGGAAGACTGCCTCCCGGGATGGTCCTGGCGTACGACGGGATGGAGATCCAGGACGCCGGCTGCGCCGGCTGACGCTGAGGAGAGGCGGCGGGGCCGCCTCGCTACGTCCACAACCCCAGCATCAATCCAAGGTCGGCTCCGTCCACGGTCCCGCTGCCGTCGAGGTCCGCGGCGGCGTCGTCCGTGCCCCAAGCGGCGAGCAGCAGACCGAGGTCGGCGCCGTCCACGATGCCGTCGCCATTGAGGTCGCCAGGAACCGCCGCCGGCTCGACGGTGATCAAGCCGATCATGTCGAACCCGCAGTGGGGAATGCAGAAGTAGGGGATCTCGCCGGAGGCGTCGTCGGGCACCACCCAGGTGAACGTCGGGTGCCCTGCGTCGAGGGGCGCGTTGAAGTACACGCCGTCGGGCGTGCAGGGGCTGCCACTGGTGACGGTGTGCATGAAGGTGTGCCAGTGCCACACGACGGTGTCGCCCGGGGCGACGGTGAGCGTGTCGGGCACGAAGGTCAGTCCCACCTGGTCAACATCGAACGTCGTCCCCAGCGCGGGAACGGTGGTGAGCAGGCTGGCGGCAACGAACGAGACGAGATTGCAACGCACGGTCTTCTCCCGAATGGGCCGCACTCGCAGGACAGCCTCGGATTGGCCGAGGCGGCGGCGCGGCGATGCAGTTCCATTCTGGGGCGTGCCGTGCCCGGATCAAGGGGCGATCGGCGGTTTCGCGGAGACCGGCGGGGCGAGTGCCCCTGCAAACGCGCCGGCGGCCAGCTTTCGCTGGCCGCCGGGTTGTGTGTTCGGGAGGTTGCGGCGACGAACGCCCGCCCCGGTCTGTTCCGTCGGAGCCGGCTCTCGCTCACCAGGCGAAGTGGGCGAACGCCTTGTTCGCTTCCGCCATGCGGTGCGTCTGCTCGCGGGTGGACATGGCCTTGCCTTCGCGCTTCGCGGCGTCCATGAGTTCCTTGGCGAGCCGCAGGTGCATGGGCTTGCCCTTCTCGCTCCGGGCGGCGTCGATGATCCAGCGGAAGGTGAGCGACTGCTGCCGGCGCTTGTTGAGCTGCATCGGCACCTGGTAGTTGGCGCCGCCGACGCGCTTCGACCGGACCTCGACCTCCGGCTTCACGTTGTTGAGCGCCAGGTGGAAGAGCTCGATCGCCGTCTTGGGCATCGTCTCCGCCGTCTCCTTGTCCAGCTTGTCGATGCGCCGCTGCATCTCGTCGAGGGCGTCGTACACCACGCGCACGGCGACCGACTTCTTGCCGTCGAACATGACGCAGTTGATGAACTTGGAGAGCGTCCGATCGCCGTAGCGGGGATCGGGACGGAGCTGGAACTCGGAGTGGGTGATGCGGCCGGCCATGCTGGATGCTCCTTGGCGTTCGTTTCACCGCGGCGGGGCACTTCCGGAGCCGATGCCGCGATTACTCGCCGATTGGTCTTGTGACTTGCCTTGAGAATGCCTGCCTGATGCGGGCGGGACTCGTTCTTCGATCGCTCGCTCGTACGACTGGTGGATCCGCCGGTGCCTACTTCTTGCCCCGCTTCACGCCATACAGCGAGCGACCTCGCTTGCGGCCCTCGACGCCGAGGCAGTCGAGCGAGCCGCGAACCACGTGGTATCGCACGCCCGGCAGGTCGCGCACACGGCCGCCGCGCACGAGCACGATCGAGTGCTCCTGCAGGTTGTGGCCTTCGCCGCCGATGTACG
>JAGQOG010000205.1 GCA_020427695.1 Phycisphaerales bacterium | reverse complement strand
GCTCGTCGATCGAGGACGGGTCGCTGTCATCGCTGCCGTTGATGATCCCGCTGCTGGCCGAGGCGGCGGCGGCGTTCGAGGAGCTCACCCGCGCCGACCTGGACGACCAACTCGCATGGCAGGACGACGAGGCCTGGCCGAACACGTTCCGACGAGCCTGGCTGCTCCCCGCCATCGATCTCGTCCAGGCGGACCGATTCCGCCGGGAGGTGATGTCGGTGATGCGCGGCGTCCTCGAGGGAACGGACGCGCTGGTGGCACCCAGCTTCGCTCGGGGCGACGCCGGTCCGCTCATGATCGCCAACGCGACCGGTCACCCGTCGATCACCGTGCCGACCGACCTGCTTCCCGCCGGGCGACCGCACGGGATCACGGCGATCGGGCACCTGTTCGACGAGGCCACCCTCTGCCGGATCGGAACCGCGATCGAGCGGGATGCGCCCATCCGGGGACGTCGTCCGCCCGGCGCGTGACCCGCCGCCCCCGCCGTCGACGCCCGGATCCGCTGGCGGATCGCTCGTTTCGGCTCCCCGGCCGTGGTAGTCTGCGACGATGCGCACCCGTTTCCTCGCCATCGTCCTCGTCGCCGGCGCGTCGCTGTCCGCCGCTGCAATTGCCGCTACTCCGTCCATCGACGACGACCCCGCGTCCGCACCCGCCGCCACGGCGGGCACGACGATCGACTGGGGGTCGAAGTCGGCCAAGCTCCGCGCGTTCTACGCCGACGCCCGGAAGTCGAACCAGCCCGTGGACACCGACGCGCTGCGTGCGCTGCTCTCGGAGCTGCTGGTCGATGTGGACATCGACAGCCTCTCCGCCAACGACATTCGCGCCCATTGGGACATCATCGGCGGCGCCCCGACCCAGGCGGATCGGGCCCGCAGCCGACTTCAGCAGATCGCGAAGAGCGACACCGTGGATGGCGCGAAGGCGGCGCTGTTCCTCTTCGAGCGGGGAACGCCCGGCCGCCCAACCGCGGTCAACGCCCACCTGCTGCTCGACCATCCCGCCTTGGATGCGATGCTCGAGGAGGCCAGCGGGCGCGAGATCGCATCGATGGTGGCCGCGGTCAACGTGATCGAGGCCGACCAGCGCGGTCCGTACGTGGACAAGGTCCTGGGATGGTCGTCCCGCTTCAACGCCGACAGCCCGATCAACACGCTTCGTGGAGCGCTCGGCTACTGCTCGGCGCTGCGCGACCTCGGCGACTCGGTGCCGGCCGACCGCTTCAACGCCGCCCGCGAGAGCCTCGTGGCCGCCCTCACGGCCGCCGCCGCGAAGGCCGACCCGAAGGACGGAGAGAAGCTCATGGCGGCCGTGAAGCGCCTCGACAGCGCCGCGATGCGGGGCGAGCTTCTCGACCACCCGGCCCCGCCGCTCACCTTCACCTGGGTGCGCGACGCGAACGGCACTCCGGCCTGGCACGCGCTGGAGGATCTCAAGGGGAAGGTCGTGGTGCTCGACTTCTGGGCCACGTGGTGCGGACCCTGCGTCGCCAGCTTTCCCAACGTCCGCGAGCTGCGCGAACACTACTCCGCCGACGACGTGGCCATCGTCGGCGTCACCAGCCTTCAAGGCGCCGTCTATTGGAAGGGCAAGCCCAAGACCGACACCACCGGCAAGCCCGATCTCGAGAAGGAGCTGATGGCCGACTACATGAAGGAGATGGACATGACCTGGACCGTCGCCTTCACGGACGAGGAAGTGTTCAATCCCGACTACGACGTGAGCGGCATTCCCCACGTCGCGATCATCGACGCCAACGGCGTGCTGCGTTGGAACAACCTTCACCCGGCCCAACCGTTCAGCGAGAAGGCGGAGAAGATCGATGCGCTCCTGCGCGAGGCGGGGAAGACGGTGCCGGAGCGGACGGAATCCAACTAGTACCGCGGGGTGCCACGGCCATCGGTGCCACGGCCATCTTGGCCGTGACGTGCGCGCCGGACACCTCCGCACGGCCTGGAAGGCCGTGGCACCCACGACCCACCCCGGGTGCCACGGCCATCTTGGCCGTGACGTGCGCACCGGACACCTCCGCACGGCCTGGAAGACCGTGGCACCCACGACACGCGAACTGTTCCTATTTGGAT
>JAGQOG010000204.1 GCA_020427695.1 Phycisphaerales bacterium | reverse complement strand
TCGGCGTCGAAGCCGGTCCGACCTGGGCCCGAACCCGCAGGTCGGTGGGACCGCCGATCCTCCCCGGCTCGGTCCGGGCGTTCACTTGTCCGGGCCGGACCGCGGGCGCGTCGGCTTCTGGGAGCCCCAGCAGTTCGTCGGGCGGCGGTCCGATGAAGAACGCCGTTCCGGCCGGCCAGACGGCAACGATGCCCTCCTTCGTCCGCACGTACTCGGACCGCGGGAACACGCCGTACATCGCGCCGTTCTGACGAACGAACAGGTCGTCCCGGCCGCGCACCTTGTAGATGCCGCTGAACCCGACGGGGAACGCGAATTCGAGCGGCGCTTTTCGAAGCGAGTCCGACAACACCCCGACATCGCGCCCGCCGGGCGTGATCCGCTCCATCCACGGTTCGATCGGCTCGCCCGCTTCGGACGGCGCTTGGGCCGACGCCGCCGTGGTCAGGCCGATCGCGAAGATGGCGGCAGCGATGGCAGGGCGCGCGGGCGTCATCACCGGGAAGCGTAGCCGCATGCGGGACGAGGGTGATGCGAGATCGGGGGGTGCCACGTTCTTCCGGGCCGTGTGTCTGGGGGTGCCACGGCCTTCTAGGCCGTGTGTTCGGGGGTGCCACGGCCATCTTGGCCGTGTAAGTGGTCGAGATCCGTCCGGCACGGCCTAGAAGGCCGTGGCACCCTCAAGGCACTTGCGTCAACACCGTCGTGGTCGCCGCGGGGAGGTGCACGGTGCCGGTCGCCGTGCGCAGGGCGATTCCGGCGAGGGGATCGACACGGATGACTTGCCCGCGAAGGAGCTGCTGACCGTGCCGCAACTCCACCGTCGTGCCGCGCAGCACGCATCGGGTTTCGAACGCCGCGGCCAGCGCTCCGTCGCCCTGCCGCGCAGCGGCCGCCATCGACTCGATCAGCGCCGCGGCCACCTCGACCCGCTCCGCGCGTCCACCCGCCTCGACGATGCTGATGGCCTTCGGCGCCAACTCCGGTGGCCAGGACCGCTGGCCCACGTTGACGCCGATCCCGATCGCCGCCGTCCCGTCGCGGATCTCGATCAGGACTCCGGCCAGCTTTCGGCCGCTCGCCACCACGTCATTCGGCCACTTGAGGCCCACGGGCGCCGGCAGGAATCGCTCGACGGCCAGCGCCGTGGCCACCGCCGACTGCAGCGCCAACCGTTCCGGAGGGGCGACGGGCAGCAGCATCGTGACGGCCACGCCGTCGGTCGCCGTGTCGAGCCAGCCGCGGCCCAGACGACCGCGACCGGCGGTCTGTCGCCGAGCGACCACCACCTGGCCGACGCCGAGTTCGCGCCGTCGGGCCTCGTCCTGCGTCGAGTCCACCACGTCCACCACGTGCACCGCCGCGAAAACGCCATCGGTTTCCGCAATGGAGCGATCGAGTTCGTTGCACCAGTCGCTTGGCGTGTCCATGGCCAGGTCGGACGGTGAATGCGCTCCGCGACGGTCAGGTGGCATCGATGTCCAGTCCCAGGTCGAGCACCGGCGCGGAGTGTGTCAGGGCCCCGACCGAGATTCGGTCCACCCCAGTCTCGGCCACCGCGCGAACGGTCGAGCGGTCGATTCCACCGGACGCCTCCAGCAGAACCGGCCGACCCGAGGCGTCGCGCTGGGCCACGGCGGCCCGCAACGTGTCGGGCGTCATGTTGTCGAGCAGGATCATGTCCACCACCCCGGCGGGAAGACGAAGGAGCGACGCCAACTGGTCGAGATCGTCCACCTCGACCTCCACGAAGCGCAGCGGCACCCGCGATCGCGCCAGCGCCGCCGCCGCGGCCACGCGCTCCGTCATCGCCGGGGCGGACAACCCCGCGATGTGATTGTCTTTGACGAGCATGGCGTCGTGCAGCCCGATCCGGTGCAGCCAGCCCCCGCCGCACCGAACGGCGTACTTCTCCGCCGCTCGCCAGCCCGGCGTGGTCTTGCGTGTCTCGCATATTCGGGCCGACGTGCCCGCCACCAGTTGTGCATAGCAACGCGTGAGCGTGGCGATCCCGCTCAAGCGACCCAGCAAGTTGAGCAGCGTGCGCTCGACCGCCAGAATCGCCCGCAGGCTACCGGCAAGGACGCCGAGCACATCGCCAGCCCCGCATGGCTCGCCGTCGGCCATCCGAGGTGTCCACGTCAGGCTGGCGGTGCCAGCCACCTGGAACACCTCCAGCACGACCGGCACCGCCGGCAGCCCGGCGACCACGCCCGCGCCGCGGGAGCGCACCGCGGCCCCTGCCCGCGCGTCGGGAGGGACCATGAACATGCTGGTCACGTCGCCGACCTGGGCCAGGTCTTCGTCGCGCGCCAAGGAAAGCAGCGTGCGCAATCGTGGCGCATCCACAAGCGCCGTCCAGAGGGCGTCGAGCGACAGCGCGTTCAGGTCCTCCATGTCCGCATGCTACCCCGTCGAAGCCACGATCACCCTTCGGCCCACCGTCCCTTCGTCCCTTCGTCCCACCATTTCATACACTTCCCTCATGTCCGCCCCCAGCCCCACCATCTTCGACGAGATCATCGCCGGCAGGATCCCCTGCCACCGCGTGTACGAGGACGATCATGTGCTGGCGTTCCTCGACGTCGGACCGCTCAGTCCGGGGCACACCCTGCTGATTCCGAAGGAACGCAAGGCGCACCTCCATGCGCTCAGCGACGAGTCGGCGGCCGCCCTCGGCCGCGCCCTGCCGCGACTGTGCCGTGCGGTCATGAAGGCCACGGGCGCCTCCGCCTACAACGTGCTTCAGAACAACGGCGCGTCGGCGCATCAGGCGGTCATGCACGTCCACTTCCACATCATCCCCAAGCTCGGCGAGCAGGGGCTGGGCATCAGGTGGACGGCCGGAAAGCTCGATGCCGCGGCGGCCGAACGGATGGCGACCGCGATCACCGCCGCGCTCGCCCGTACCGACGCGCATGGCGAGTGAGCGTCCGCGCGTCTCCCCCGAAAACGCCCTGCCTCCCACGGAGCCACCATGGCCCTGATCCTGATGATCGTCGGCGACTTCTCCGAGGACTACGAGACGATGGTGCCGTTCCAGACGCTTCTCGCCATGGAGCACACGGTGCACGCCGGATGCCCGGGCAGGAAGGAAGGCGAGACCATCAAGACGGCCATCCACGACTTCGAAGGAGACCAGACCTACACGG
>JAGQOG010000203.1 GCA_020427695.1 Phycisphaerales bacterium | reverse complement strand
GCGGCGGAGTGGAGCTTCGCGGTCCGAAACACCCAGCCGGCGCCCCCCGCTCAGGCCCGCGGGGTTCACCCCCGCGCGGCCGTAAGGAAGCGAGTGTGCGGCGGAGCCGCTACGGAGCGCTCAAACTAAAACTCGCAGCTTCCCGGCGTTCTCGGGAACGGGATGACGTCGCGGATGTTCGCCATGCCCGTCGCGTAGATGATCGTGCGCTCGAAGCCGAGGCCGAATCCGGCGTGCGGCACCGTGCCGTAGCGGCGCAGGTCGCGATACCACCAGTAGGCGGCCCGGTCGAGCTTCATCTCGTCAAGGCGCTGGTCGAGGACCTCCAGCCGCTCTTCGCGCTGCGATCCGCCGATGATCTCGCCGATGCCCGGCGCCAGCACGTCCATGGCGGCCACCGTGCGCCCGTCGTCGTTCAGGCGCATGTAGAACGCCTTGATGTCCTTGGGATAGTTCATCACCACGACCGGGCGCTTGACGATCTCCTCGGTCAGGCAGCGCTCGTGCTCGCTCTGAAGGTCCATTCCCCACTCGATCGGAAACTCGAACTTCCTCCCCGTCCGCGCGGCCTGCTCCAGCGCCTTGATCGCGTCGGTGTAGTCCATGCGCTCGAAGTTGCTCTGGACGAACGACTCGAGGCGGCGAATGCACTCCTTGTCGATGCGCTGCTCGAAGAAGCGCATGTCGTCGGGCCGTTCGGCCAGCACCGCGGCGAAGATGTACTTCAGGAAGGACTCGGCGAGATCCGCGTCGGCGGCGAGATCGGCGAAGGCGATCTCCGGCTCGATCATCCAGAACTCCGCCAGGTGGCGACTCGTGTTCGAGTTCTCGGCGCGGAACGTGGGGCCGAAGGTGTAGACCTTGCTCAACGCAAGGCAGTACGTTTCGACGTTGAGCTGGCCCGAAACGGTCAGGTGCGCCTCGCGGCCGAAGAAGTCCTGCGCGAAGTCGATGCCGCCCGCGTCGTTTCGCGGCGGGTTCGCGAGGTCGAGTGTGGACACGCGGAACATCTCGCCTGCGCCCTCGCAGTCGTTCGCGGTGACGATCGGCGTGTGGATCCACAGGAAGCCGTGCTCGTGGAAGTACCGGTGCACCGCCATCGCCAGGCAGTGCCGCACGCGGGCGACGGCGCCGAACGTGTTCGTGCGCGAACGCAGGTGCGCCACCTCGCGCAGATACTCGAACGAGTGCTGCTTGGGCTGGATGGGGTAGGTGTCGGGCTCGTCCACCCAACCAACCACGTCGATTCCGTCGGCCTGCATCTCGACGGACTGGCCCTTGCCCTGGCTCGCCACGATCGTGCCGGTGCACGTCACGGCGCAACCGGCGGTGAGTCGCTGCACCTCGGCTGCGTAGTTGGCGAGGGCGGCGGGTGCGACCACCTGGATCGGATCGAAGCACGATCCGTCCCCCACCGCGACGAACGACAGCCCCGCCTTGGAGTCGCGCCGCGTGCGGACCCACCCTTGGACGGTCACGGTTCGACCAAGGTGCCCCTCGGGGCTGGCGAAGAGTTCGGCGATTCGGGTCGCGGGCATGCACGGTCTCCTGGTCGAGGACACAACGGAAGGGCCGCCAGTATTCGGCCGTCTCCTCCCCCAGGCAAGTGACCTCGGTTGGCGGATCGGCAGCGTGGTGGCTCCGCCAAAATGGCAGGAGCCGTTGGCCGTCGATCGACCGGCTGACAGCAGGGGAGAGGCGCAACCGCCCCTTCTCGTTCCTCGAAGCCCATCGGAAGCCCCGCCGTGGCCCCGTCCGCACCCGTCGCGGCGCCGGTCGGGCGACGCGACAGGCACGCTGGTTGCACGAAGGAATCTCCGGCTCTGGCGCTCGGTGCGCGTGCCAGACCCCCGACCGGACCCTCCCGCCGTGATTCTCCGCTTCCATCATCCCAGTGACGACCACGGCCATGGCTCGCCCGCGGAGGTGGTGCGCGAGCCGGGGCGGCCGCGCCTGACCATGCTGCTGTCCTACGGCGGTTGGCAGGACCAGTCCTTCGCCCACCAGTTGCCGCGGCTGCTGGGCCCCATGGGAATCCAGTGCGTTTGGGCGGGCTCGGCGGACGATGCGACGCGCGTGATCCGATCGATGGCGGTGCACATCGCCGTGGTGGATCTCGCCATACCCATGACACCCATGACGCCGGGTAGCCCCGGAGCCGCGCGGCCGGACACCGACACGCGGCCCGCACCCGCGGGACCGCGCGTGCTGCAGCTTCTCCGACGGCTCGAACAGCCGCCGCCCACCGTTGTCGTTCGTCCGCCCCAATGGAGCCACCGGGACAGCGCGCGAACCCTCGCCGACGCGTTGCGCGACGGCGCGTTTGCCGTCCTCGACCGTCCGGTTCCGTTGGAGGCGATGCTCGAGGTGCTGCGACGCATCGTGCGCCGCCACTACAAGGACCACTGGCCCGCCGCTTGAGCGGTGGGCTTCGTTCGTTCCGTTCCCTCCCCGTTGCGGCCGCGACCACGCGGATCGCAAGCCCCCCAGGCCCACCCCGTTCCCTCAACCAGGAGCACAACAGATGAAGGTTCGACCCCTCGGCGACAAGATCCTCGTGAAGCGCAGCGAGGCCCAGAGCAAGACCGATTCGGGCATCTTCCTCCCCGAGTCCGCCAAGGACAAGCCCAAGCGGGGCAAGGTGATCGCCGTCGGCTCCGGCATCCTGAACAAGGACACCGGCGCGTACATGCCTTTCACGGTCAAGAAGGGCGACTCCGTGATCTTCAGCTCCTACTCCGGCACCGAGGTGAAGATCGAGAACGACGAATACCTGATCATGAGCGAGGACGACATCCTCGGCATCATCGAAGGCTGATCGCGACCGACCCGATGCCGATGACTTCCGACCAGCTTCGCACCGCGCTTCGCGAGCTCAATGGGCAACGCGACCTCCGCATGGAGTTCGAGCACGCCTCGAGCTGCATCGTGAAGAAGGCGCTGCTGATTCCCGCCGAGTCGGACGGCATCGTGAAGGTGACGGACGGATCGCACGTCTACCTGGTCGATGCCGAGCGCGTCGCCTGGGTCGAGATCGGCTGATCCGGACCGTCCAATCAACGACTCCAACCAACCACACCCACACCCATCAGAGCAAGGAAACGAACGAACATGGCTGCCAAGCAGATCGCATACGACAACGACGCCCGCGACCGCATTCTTCGCGGCGTCCAGAAGCTCGCCAAGGCCGTCAAGGTCACGCTCGGCCCGTCCGGCCGCGTGGTCGTCCTCGAGAAGTCCTTCGGCGCCCCGACCGTCACCAAGGACGGCGTCACCGTGGCCAAGGAGATCGAACTCGAGGATCCCTACGAGAACATGGGCGCCCAGATGGTCAAGGAGGTCGCCAGCAAGTCCAGCAAGGACGCCGGCGACGGCACGACCACCGCGACCATCTACGCGGAGGCCATCTTCCAGGAGGGCCTCAAGAACATCACCGCCGGCGCCAACGCCAACGCCGTCAAGCGCGGCATCGACGCGGCGGTGAAGGCGGTCGTGACCGAGCTCGGACGCATGAGCAAGCCGGTCAAGGACTCCAACGAGATCGCGCAGGTCGGCGCGTGCTCGGCGAACCAGGACCGCCAGATCGGCGACATCATCGCCGAGGCGATGAAGAAGGTCGGCAAGGACGGCGTCATCACGGTCGAGGAAGGCAAGAGCCTCGAGACCGAGGTCGAGCTCCTCGAGGGCATGCAATTCGACAAGGGCTACCTGTCGCCGCACTTCGTCACCAACCCGGCGGACATGGAGTGCGTCCTCGAGGACTGCCACATCCTCATCCACGAGAAGAAGATCTCCTCCGCCAAGGACCTTCTCCCCGTGCTCGGCAAGATCGCGGAGACCGGCAAGAGCCTGCTCATCGTCGCCGAAGACATCGACGGCGAGGCGCTGGCGACCCTCGTGGTGAACAAGCTCCGCGGCGTGCTCAAGGTGTGCGCCGTCAAGGCGCCGGGATTCGGCGACCGCCGGAAGGAGATGCTCCAGGACATCGCGGTCCTCACCGGAGGCACCGCCGTCATGGACGAGCTCGGCATTCAGCTCGAGTCCGTCACGCTGACCGATCTCGGCCGGGCGAAGAAGATCACCGTCAACAAGGATGCCACGACCATCGTCGAGGGCGCCGGAAAGACCAAGGACATCCAGGGCCGCATCGAGCAGATCAAGGCCCAGATCGAGAACACCTCCAGCGACTACGACCGCGAGAAGCTCCAGGAGCGCCTCGCCAAGCTCGCCGGCGGCGTCGCCCAGATCAACGTGGGTGCCGCCACGGAGGTCGAGATGAAGGAGAAGAAGGCGCGGGTCGAGGATGCGCTCCACGCCTGCCGCGCCGCCGTCGAAGAGGGCATTCTGCCGGGCGGCGGCGTCGCCGTCCTGCGGGCCCGCAAGGTGCTTGAGCCCCTCAAGAAGTCCCACAAGGGCGACGAGAGCATCGGCATCGACATCGTCTTCCGGGCCCTCTCCTCGCCGATCCGACAGATCGCGGCCAACTGCGGTCTCGACGGATCGATCGTCGGCCAGAAGGTCGAGGAGTCGAAGGACGCCACCCTCGGCTTCAACGCCGTGACGCACGAGTACACCGACCTGGTGAAGGCGGGCGTGATCGTGCCGACGAAGGTCGAGCGTGTCGCCCTGCAGAACGCGGCCAGCATCTCCGGCCTGCTCCTGACCACCGATTGTGCGATCACGGAGATCAAGGAGAAGAAGGCGAAGGCAGGTGCCGGCGCCGGAGCCGGCATGGACGACATGGACTATTGATGCAGCACCCGCCCCCGCCGTCGACCGCGTTCGCGGTCGACGGCGGGGGCGTTTTCGTTTTTGGGCATCGAGGCACCGAGGGTGTCCGTTTCGGGTGCCACGGCCGTCTCGGCCGTGTGAGGCTCCGCGGGTGAACTCCTGGACGGCCAGCATGCCCGTGGCCCAAGGGGCGGTCCGCGCGCAACTTCGCCTCCTACCGTTCCCTTGACGTTCCCCCGTGTCCCCCCGCCGCACCATCCTCCATGCCGACATGGATGCGTTCTACGCCTCGGTGGAGCAGCGGGACGACGCCGCGCTGCGCGGGCGACCGGTGCTCGTCGGCGGACGGGGAAAGCGATCGGTGGTCTGCGCGGCGTCGTACGAGGCGCGGGCGTTCGGATGCCGCTCCGCCCAACCCATGGCGATCGCGCTGCGCCGTTGTCCCGACGCGGTGGTCGTGAGGCCGCGCTTCGACCGGTACAGCACCGTGTCCGACGAGGTGTTCGCAGTCTTCGAACGGTTCACGCCGCTGGTCCAGCCGCTGAGCATCGACGAGGCGTTCCTGGACGTGACCGGCTCCACGCGCCTGTTCGGGGACGGGCCGACGATCGCTCGGGCCATCCGCGCGGAGGTGCGCGAGCGCACCGCCTTGACGTGCTCCGTCGGCGTGGCGCCAAACAAGTTCCTGGCGAAGCTCGCCTCGGATCTCGAGAAGCCGGACGGTCTCACCGTGATCGACGAGGCCTGGATCCAGGATCGGCTGCCGACCATGCCCATCGGGCGCATGTGGGGCGTGGGACCGGTCACGGAAGAGCGACTCCGGCGCGTCGGCATCGCCACCTTCGCCGACCTGACCGCAGCATCGCCGGCCAGCCTGCTCCGGGCCTTGGGTTCCGAGGGCGAGTCGCTCCAGCGGCTCGCCTGCGGCGAGGACGAACGCGCCGTCGAAACCGACGGTGCCGCGAAGAGCATCTCCTGCGAGCGCACCTTCGGCGACGACCTGGAGGATCGCGACGAGGTTCGCGCCCGCCTGGTCGAGGAGCTCGAGCAGGTGGCCCGCCGGCTGCGTCGCAGCGGTCGGCTCGCCCGGACGGTGAGCCTCAAGATCCGCCTCGGCGACTTCCGGACGATCAGCCGCAGCGAGACGCTGGCGGATCCCACCGATCGGACGGATGCGCTCCTGGCCGCGGCGACCGGGCTCTTCGGCCGATGGGCATCGACGGCGTTCGAACCGGTTCGCCTGATCGGCGTGGGCGTGTCCGAGCTGGTGGACGAAGGCGAGCAGCTCGGACTGTTCACCGCGGAAGGAGATCAGCGCCGCCGCCGCGCGGACGACGTCGCGGATCGGATCGCGGAGCGTTTCGGGAAGGGGGCGATCCGGCGGACCGGGTTTGCGGGCGAGGGGTGACGCGGACGCTCACTGATGGGCGGATGTGCCCGAGCGGCGACCTGTTCCGCGCGTGCGCGCCGGGGCGACAGTGCACCCATTGCCCTCGAACCGGCAATCCGTCGCGCCCGTGGCCTACACCGCGACCCGAACGGCGGAGCGTCGCCCGACTCGTTCCCGCTCGACACGCCCGGCAAGGGCCAAGCGGTCGAGGGCGTGGCGCACCGCGGTGCGGGTCGCTCCGCAGCGCCGAGCGAGCTCGAGCTCGCTGTCGCCGGCGCCAGGATCGCGCAGGATCTCCTCGACGATCGAGCATCGCAGGTCGCCCTCGTAGTCGGCACGGAGGGCGAACGACGGGTTCAGCCGCATGACCCACGACGGCGCGTAGAGGGCGTCGGGCTTGAGCTCGATCGGCTCGGCGAGCAGATTCCACCGGCGCGAAAGCGCCGTCGCCCGACGCTCCAGCCGATCTCGGAGGGCAGGATGCCGGTCGTGCACATGGAAAAGCGGCTCCGCCGAGGGCAGCGGACGACACACCGCGATGACTTCATTGAAGTGCGCCGACCGCGTGTGCTCGCGAACGGTGTCGAGGAGCAGTCCCAGCACCGCTCGACCGACTGCATCCAGGCGCTCGATCGCCATCCGCCGCAACCGGTGCCGGGCCACCAAGCCACCGAAGCGCGAGAGCCAGGTGGCGGCGATGACGATCAAACGGGCGTTGTCGCGACCGGCCCGAACGGTCTCGACGAGCAATTCCTCCAGATCGGGAGTCGACGACGCGGGAGCCACATTGAACCCGGCACCGATCCGGCACCACGCCGAGGCAAGATCTGCCCCCGGGTTGAGCCACTTCGCCGGCCCGATTTGGCCCCCGATTTGGCCCCCCATTTGGCCCCCCATCTGGCCAAAGACGAATCGCGGTGCCTGGGGGTCATGCCGAACCATGTGCAGCCTCCTCGTCGGACCGGTGGACCGGCGATGGCGCCTCCACCATCGAATCGGCCAGTGCCTGGGCGTGCTTTCCCGACGCCAGCGCCTCGAGAAGCACCAGCGCCTCGTCGATCATGCCGCGCGGCCAACTGTCGTCCGACCACGCTCCGAGATGTTCGCCGAGGAAGGTGACTTCCGCCGGCGACAGCTGCAACGCGACGAGGTCTTCGATGTCCTGGGCTCGACCTGCGAGGAGCTTGAGGGCCATCAGATCGACCCGTCCAATTGCATGGACGATCAAAGGCCCGCTTCGCAGCACCTCGCGACAGCGGTCGCGCCAGCCGCGCGGCAGTCCATCCGCCCACGGCGCACCGCCGTCGTTGAGCCAGGTCTCGCCGAGTCCGATCTGCTCCGCAACCGCTTGCGCGGCGGCAAGCACAACAGGCTTGGCATCCGAAGGATCGACGGAGAGAACGTCGCAGTCGGTGGTGGTGCGATCGGGCGACAGGCTCCCGCTCAGGAGTCCGGCGGCACCGCCAATCACCACCATCTCGACCCGCTCGAGTTCGGGGGCGTCATACGCCAGCCGTTCGCCAACCGCATGCAATGCGGCCACGACCGACGATTGGTTCATGCTGAGGGAACGAATCGGCTCCACGAACGCCTCCTGAACCGCCCACGAACTCGGCCGCCAGCCTTTCTTGTCGGTCGGCAGCCGCATGAAGTGTAGCGTCAAACTATACAATCAAAACCCGATCATGGTTCTGATTGTTCCGTTTTGACCGGCGGATGTGGGGATCTTGGCGATCCACCATCGTTATCCGGAAGTCGTCGCCCCCAGTATCCTCACGGTTCTTCCACCCTTGGCCGGTCGTCCCCTGCCCCCTCCCCGCCGCGAGTGCCTCTGAGCATGTCCGTCCTCGGCTCGGTCAAACCAGCTCCGGGTCCCTTGGTTCAGGCACAGGCCTTGGCCCGGGACATCAAGCTGGCGCACAGCGTCTTTGCGCTGCCGTTCGCGATCTTGGGGGCCTTCATGGCTGCCCGTCCGCCGGCAGGCACGATCGATTGGCCGCAGTTCGGACGGCAACTGCTCCTGATTGTTCTGGCCATGGTCTTCGCCCGGACCGCAGCCATGTTGGCGAACCGGGTCGTGGACCGACACCTCGATCGCGCGAACCCCCGCACCGCCCGACGGGCTCTGCCCGCTGGCTTGGCCACCACTCGAGCGGCAATTGTCGGGATTGTGGTAGCTTCCGCGCTCTTTCTTGGCGTTTGCGCCGCCTTCTTCCTGCTTGACGGGAATTGGTGGCCGCTTGCCCTGGGTCTCCCCGTCTTGGCGTGGATCTGTGCCTACGGCCTCCTCAAGCGGCGAACGCTCCTCTGCCACCTCTACTTGGGGTCGAGCCTGGCCATCAGCCCCGTAGCAGCCGCGGTCGCGATCGAGCCGAGCCAGATCGGGCAACTTTCGATCTGGCTCCTGGCGGGGATGGTCCTCTGCTGGGTGGCCGGATTCGACGTGATCTACGCCCTTCAGGATGTGGACGTGGATCGCCAGCAGGGTCTCCACAGCATGCCGTCGCGCCTTGGTGTCCGGAAGGCGATGGTGGCCAGTCGATGCCTCCACGTCTTGGCGGCCACGTCGCTCTGGGTCATCGCCTTGACCGATCCCCGCTCGGGAGTCCTCCTGGTCGTGGCCGCAGCGCTGGTGACCGCACTCCTTCTCGTCGAGCATCTGACGGTCGCCCGCTGGGGCACCACGAGGATCGCATTGACCTTCTTCACACTCAATGGACTGGTGTCCTGTGTGGTCGGCGTCCTCGGCTCCCTGGACATCGCCCTCTGGTAGCCGCCGGTCAACGCGGTCCGGGAACCGTCGCGCGTGTCAACCTGGTTCGACGGCGCCGGTCGAGGACATGCGTTCCGCATTCCCTGGGGTTGCCCGTCGTCCACTGGGCGGCCCGTGTTT
Source organism: Phycisphaerales bacterium (assembly GCA_020427695.1). Taxonomy (GTDB): domain Bacteria; phylum Planctomycetota; class Phycisphaerae; order Phycisphaerales; family SM1A02; genus JAGQOG01. The sequence continues at coordinate 3,173 of JAGQOG010000203.1, read as the reverse complement.
CGTACGGTTTCGACAACCAGGAGGTCCGCCCGCCATGCTCCGCCCCGCCCATTCCGCGCTGCTCGCCCTCTCGCTCGGCGCCGCCATCACCGCCGCGGCCAGCGCGGCAGGCGAGATTCCGGCCCAAGCTCCGAAAGCCGTGGCGTCGAGCGCGAGTGCGGATGTGCGCCAGGTGGTGGCGGACACCGAGCGGTTCTTCCGGGAGCAGACCGCCGCCATCGCGCGGCAGCTCGATCGTGCGGCGCGTTCCGACGATCACGACCGGGTGGAGCTGCTTCGGACCTCCTTCAACGAGTTGGCCCGGCGCCGAACAGAAGCCGTCGCCTCGCTCAACGCAAGGTTCGGTGCGGAGCAGGTCGAGATGGCCCGCGCCAGCGTAGCCGCTGCGCTCCGGGCCGAGGCCGAGAGCCGCGTCGCGGAGCGCCCATCGTGGAGCGAGGAGCGTGACGATCGGGACCAGCGACCCTGGAGCTCGGGTCTGGTCGGAGCCGCCGCAAGACCGCCCGGAGGGGGCCTTGCCCATCGGGAGATCCGGCTCGGATCGATCGGTGCCGGACGATCGCCGAGCGAGATCCGCGCGTCGCCCAACGGCGGGAACAGGACGGTGGTGCGAAAGAGCGCTCCGCCACGGCCCAATCGTGCGGCCGCCAAGAAGCCCGCCGCATCGGATGCTCGGTCCTCCAACAACCGCAGCAAGTCGAGCAGCAGCCCGTCAAGGAGCACCTCCTCGAAGAGCTCGAGCCGATCAACGCCGGCAAGGCGGTGACGTTCAGACGGGTGTCACGTGCGCGGGTGTCACGTGCGCGGGTGCCACGGCCATCCTGGCCGTGACGAACGTCCCCTTTCCGCAAGGCACGGCCTGAAAGGCCGTGGCACCCGCGGCCGCTGCATGCCCGCTACGGCGCACTCGGCGCGAGTTGATCGAGCGCCTCCAGTCGCGGGAACAACGCCACCTTCGCCACCTGGGTTCCCGGCTGCAATCCACCCCAGCGCACGGCGTCGGCCAACGGTCCGGCGATGCGTCCCCCCAGCGCTTCGAGCAGTTGGCTCATGCGCTCCGGCATCGTCGCCTCCAGCAAATGGGCGGCGATCCGCACCGACTCGACACACTGGTAGAGGATCGCGCCGAGTTCGTTCCGTCGGCCGGGGTCCTTGGCGAGCTTGAACGGCTCGGTGAGGTTGATGAACCCGTCCACGCGCCGGACGAGCCCCAGGACCTGCTCGATCGAGCCGGCAAGGTCCAGGCGTTCTATCGCCTCCAACGAGGACTCCGATGCACCCGACGCCAGCGCAGGCCAATCATGCTCCGCCACCAGGATCCGAGACCCATCCGGCGCCTCGGTCGGAACCGCGCCATCGAAGTACTTGCCGATCATCGCCGTGACCCGGCTGGCGCAGTTGCCCACGGTGTTCACGAGGTCCGTGGTGTAGACCTCGTGGAAGTGCCGGGCGCTGAAGTCGGCGTCGTGCGCGCCGAGCGGACCCTTGGTCGCCATGTAGAAGCGCCACGCGTCCAGCCCGTAGTGACCGAGAAAGCGTTCGATCGTCGGGAGATCGACAAAGTTGCCGAGGCTCTTGCTCATCTTCTGACCGTCCGCGATCCAGAAGCTGTGGGCGTAGACGCACCCCGGCAACGGCAACTCAAGGGCCATGAGCAGGGCCGGCCAGATCACGGCGTGGAACCAGAGGATCTCCTTGCCGATCACGTGATAGGTGGCGGGCCAATAGCGCTGGCGCGGACCGGGCTCGGCGTCCCCGAGCCCGAGCGCCGTGACGTAGTTGAAGAGGGCGTCGATCCACACGTAGATGACGTGCTCCGGATCGTCGGGCATGGCGATGCCCCAGCGGAAGTTGGTGCGGCTGACGGGCACATCCTGGAGACCCTCCCGCAATCGGCCCAGCACCTCGTTCCGTCTCGCCTCGGGTCGAACGAACTCGGGTCGCTCGGCGAACAGCGCCTCCAGGCGCGCTTGGTAGGCGCTCAGGCGAAAGTAGTAGTTCTGCTCCTCGGCCCGCACCAGGGGGCGCCCGCTCACGGGGCTCTTGTAGTCGAGCTCCCGTGCCTTGGTGTCGGTGTGGTACTCCTCCTGTCCCTCGTCGTACCAGCCTTCGAACCGACCCAGGTAGACGTCCCCGGTCGCCTTGAGGCGTTCGACGAACGCCTGCACCTGGCGCGTGTGGCGGGGCTCGGTGGTTCGAATGAAGTCGTCGTTGGTCAGGCCGAAGACGGCCAGGACCTTCTGGAACTCGGCGGCGTTCCGGTCGGCCCACTCCTGGGGAGTGGTGTCGTGCTCCGCGGCCGACTTCTCCACCTTGACGCCGTGCTCGTCGGTGCCGGTGAGGAAGAAGACATCGTGCCCGGCCGCCCGCATCGACCTCGCCCACACATCGCATACCGTGGTGGTGTAGGCGTGCCCGATGTGGGGCTTGTCGTTGACGTAGTAGATGGGCGTTGTGATGTAGAGTGCGCCGTCGGCCATGGGAGGGCCGATTGTACGGTCCATGGTTGCCCACACCCGCTGGACCGGCCAAACGTCGCCAGGAGCCGCAGGATCCCGTGCAACGAGACGCTTTCGAGAAGCTTGCGCTGGAGCACCTGGACGGCGTCCACCGGATGGCCGTGCATCTGGCTCAGAACGAAGCCGAGGCCGCGGATCTGGTCCAGGAGACGTACCTCAAGGCGATCCGGGCGGCCGACGGCTTCGAGGAGCGCGGCGGCGGGATGCGGCCGTGGCTGTTCCGGATTCTCCAGAACGTCTTCTTCTCCTCCCGCAAGGCGGCGGCCCTGCGAAAGGGAGCGCCGCTGCTCGACGATCCGCCGAGCAGCGACCCCGAGGTATCCCCCGCTTGGGACCTCGCCACCCTCGATTGGGAGCAGGTTGACGATCGACTCAAGCACGCCATTGAGGATCTGCGACCGGATTACCGGATGGTCCTGCTGTTGTGGGCAGTCGAGGGACTGCGGTACCGCGACATCGCCGAGGTCATGGAGGTGCCGATCGGGACGGTGATGAGACGGATACACCAGGCCCGGACGATCCTGATAGCCCAACTGGCCGAATGGAGCGAAGAACATCGCCTGCCTGGGCGTTCATAGTCGTGGAGTTGCTTCCTCTCCGGACCTCCTGCCCCCTTCTTTCCCCCCCCCTCCGCCCACGCCGAACACCTCAACG
>JAGQOG010000202.1 GCA_020427695.1 Phycisphaerales bacterium | reverse complement strand
GCCCATGTCCTTCAAGCGGCCCGCGAGGACCTGCCGGTCCTCTTGGCTGCGGGCGACCACGGCGGCAAACACCTGGTTGCCCGTGCGCACGGCCGAAGCCAGGAGCGGCACCACCGAGAAGTCGCCGGGGAACGGCTGCTCCGGCAGCGCGGTCGCCAGGGCCAGGGCCGACTCGACCTGCACGCGGCGGTCGGGATAGCGCAGGCATTCGAGGAGCGGCTGCTGGTCGCTGCCGCTGAAGAGGTTGGCGTTGCCGGCGGTGTCGCGCAGCGCTGCGATCGCGTCGCGAACGAGCGGCGTGTTCAGGCGGTCGAGTCCCATGCCCAGCACGCGGGACGAGGTCGTGGTTCCGGCGGCCGTCGCGTAGAACTGCGGGCTCAGCCGATTGTCGCCGAACACCGGATCGGTCGCGTCCGCGGGCAGGTCGTTCTCCCGCTTGAGATTCGCCGCCACAAACACCGCCAAGGCCTCGCCGTTCCCGGGGTTGACCTTGAGGGCGTCGCGCGAGAGGCGCATCGCCATGATGTCGCCGAAGACCTCGGTCGGCACCGGCTGGGGCACCAGACCCACGAAGCTGTCCCACGACCAGAGGTTGTTCATCGCCTCGCCGGGGAACGCCACGAGCGACTGCTCGTCGTCGAAGTAGCGCAGGGCCAGGGCCGTCAGCTGTGCCGAAAGGTCGTTGGCGCCGCCGCCGACCCGGTTGAAGTTCTCCATCGCGGACTGGCGCACGTCCGACGAAGCGCTCTCGTCGAGGGCCAAGGCCAGCAGGTAGGGCGCGGCGTGCGGCCAACCGATCGCCCCGAGGATGTCGCTGATCTTCCGCTGGCTGGCGGGATCGACCATCGGCAGGGCCTCGCCCAGCGGCGTGACCGCCTGCCGCTTGATCCTGATCAGCATGTCCGTGGCGGCCAGCTCCATCCCCGGGTCCTTTGTTTCGATGACCTGCCGAAGGAGCTCGGGAACCGCGTACTCGCCCGCGTTCAGAAGCCGACCCTCGGCCAGCATCTGCTGGCGGCGGGTGCCGACGAGCATGGCGACGGCCTTCTTCACCCGATCGGGATCGCGCGAGAGGTCGCGCTGCCCCTGTTCAAGCCGCGACTCGAAGTCCGCGATCAGGTCTTCGGCGCCTTCCATGCCGCGCGAGACGCGCAGGACTTCGTCGACACGATCGTTGAGTCCCCGCTCGTCCACCAGGGCCGCCAGCTCGGCGTCGCTGATGCCCGTCTCGAAGAGCGACTGGGCGCTCGCGGCCGCCAGGTCGGGCTTGGCGATGCGGAGGTAGTGCAGGAAGTCCTCCAGGAGCCTGAGCTCCGAAGCCTGTCCGGGTCGCGTGCCCCCGGACGCCGAGTCGTCCTGGACCGGCGCGGCCTGGGCGACGAACGTCCCTGGCACGCCGACGGCCAGCACCACGCAGGAGGCGAAGGCGAACGACACAAGTCGAGAGCGCGAAGGACGGAACGGCGCGAACTCCGGAAGGCCGTTCGAACGCTCGCGTGATCGCTGCACACACCTCATCGGGTTGGATCTCCTGCTCGTGGTTGCCGGCGGGTATGGTCGCGACCGCAGGCGTTCCGGTGCCGGCGCCACGTGCTCGCCGGAAGCCGGATCCGACCGCGACGCACCGAAGCGCGGGCTGGAAGGGCGCGAAACGCGAATCTAGCCGCGTGCCTCGGGAGTGTCAACGAAGGGGCGTTGCGGCAGACAGTCCCGATTGGTAGAGTCCGACTCGACTTGGGTGGCAGGCCGATTGCGGCCTGCCCCAGGGTCGCTCCCCCGCTCTTCCTCCGGCGCCTCGGGCACCGGAGGTTCTCGGTCGGACGACCCAAGAGGGAAGGCGGTGAGAATCCGCCGCGGACGCGCCGCCGTGAAGGGCACGGCCAGCACCTCCCGACCGCCCGTGCGGTCGAACGAGCTGGCCCGCACCTCGCTGAACGCCACTGATCGACCGTGCTCGCGCACGGGGTTGGGAAGGCGGCGAGGAAAGGCCCGAAGCCGGAAGACCTGCCGAAGTCGATCGTCGTCGCCCTCGCGCAACCGGGCGGATGACGCGGCTCCGGCCGTTCCCACCGGTAGCGCCGCGCGTCTGCTTCGTCGAGGACGGCCGTACCCGACTCCCCCTTCCGGGAGCCGATCCTCCACCCGGGAACCGCTCCGCGCGACTCGGAGCGACGAGCCAGGAGTTCGAACATGCCAGTGCATCGCTCGAGACGGACCGGCGGGCCGGTGGCGGCGCTCGCCTTGACCGCGGCCAGCTCGGCCTTCGGCGGCGGCCGCTACGCCGCTGCAATCGTGGACTTCGTTCAGGGGGCCGATCCCGTTCCCGGGTTCGCCGACCCGAACGCAGCGCTGGGTCCGCCGGAACGATTCACCGGCGAAGGGCTCTTTCCGTCGGTGGTGAGTCCGTTCAGTCCGCCGTACCTCCCCGACGAGATCGTCGCCATCGGGTTCGGCGGCTCGATCACGCTCGCGTTCGACGAGCCCGTGCTCGACGACCCGTCGAACCCGTTTGGCATCGACCTCATTCTGTTCGGGAACGCCGGACTGATCGACGGCGACTACCCCAACGGGCTGGTGGCGGGCGCATTCAGCGTCGACGGCGGCGTTGTCGAGGTCAGCGCCGACGGGGTGTCGTGGCACGTGGTGGCCGAGGTGGGCGCCGACGGCCTCCTGCCCACCCTGGGTTTTCTCGACTCCGGCCCGTACGACGCCGTGCCGGGACGCGTGCCCTCCGACTTCTGCCGTCCCGCCGATCCGACGCTGACGCTTCCCGACCTCCTCGGACTCGACCACGCCGCGTTGACCGCGCTCTACGACGGCAGCGGCGGCGGCACGGGTGTGGATCTCGCCTGGGCGGGAATCGCATCGGCGAGCTTTGTGCGCATCAGCGTTCCGCTCGACGCGCCGTTCAACATCGAGATCGACGCGGTGGCGGATGCGTCGCCGGCCCTTGCCTCGCCCGACCTCAACGGCGACGGCGTCGTGGACGGCGCCGATCTCGGCGTGCTGCTCGCCGGCTGGGGCGGCGGGGCGACGGACCTCGACGGCGACGGAACGGTGGACGGCGCCGACCTTGGCGTGCTCCTCGCCGCATGGAATGGAGACTGACCCATGGCGCAGACTTCTCCGCGCCGGCGGAAGACCCCCTACGGAACCCGGACCGCCTTCACGCTCGTCGAGCTGCTGGTGACGTGCGCGTGCGTGGTGCTGCTCGTCGGCATGCTCATGCCGTCGCTGTCGGGCGCGATGGCCGCCTCGCGCTCGCTCAACTGCCAGACCAACCTGCGACAGCTTGGCGCGGCGGCGATGTCCTACGGCGCCGTGTACGGCGGCCACTCCCCCGCCGCGATCCTCTACTTCAAGCGTCCCGCGGGCATCGAGATCGCGGCGTGGGACTTCGTGCACCATCCCGACGGGACCGTGACGGCCGGCGCCCTGTGGCAGTTCACCGACGCCGGCGCCCCGGTGCACCAGTGCCCCGAATTCGAAGGACCCTCGACCTTCGGGAGCGATCCGTACACCGGCTACAACTACAACACCTCGTTCATCGGCGCCGAAGGCGGGTTTCCGCAGGCCGGCCCCAACGACACCGTGCTCGACGGCTGGGCGGTGGCCCGGCGCGGCGTTCCGCCCGGCGCCCAGCATCGAGCGAGCGAGACGGCGCTCTTCGGCGACGGAGGATGGAAGGGTGGCGCCAACAAGTTCATGCGGGCCCCGATGAACACGATCGAGCAGGCGCTCGACGTCGTGTACGCCGGTGGACAGGCGTTCCGCCACCGCGGCGCCTGCAACCTCGTCCACCTCGACGGTCACTGCTCCTCGGCGTCGCGGTCCTGTCCCGGTGCGCTGGCCACCGAGGACCTCCTCGTGAACGTGATGGACCATCCCCGCAACGGCTTCCTGACCAACGGCGACGCGGCCTACGATCCCCGCTCGCCCTGACGGTACCTGAGGAGATCGCGAGCACACCATGAGGAAGCGCGGCACCAGCGACGAGTGCAGGACGCGCGGGACCGGCGACGCCGGCGCCCGTCCGGCGGTCGAGGCGATGTTCGACGTGGACTCGTGCGTGTGCTTCGAGCTCTCGTTCGAAGAGATCCTTCGTCGCTGCCGCCGCGACGCCATCGACGATCTCGACGGCATCCGCCGCGCCTTCGGCTGCGGCAGCGGCTGCGGGCTGTGCACGCCGTACCTTGCCAACATGCTTCGTTCGGGTCGCACGCGCTTTCGCCTCGACGAAGGCATCGTCTGACCCCGGCTCGTGCCCTCTCGGTCCGCCCGTCGTACCATCCGCGCGTATGGACCGCAGCGCCGACACGCTTCTCCATCTGACGGGCGGTGTTGACGCCACCGTGCGCCTGCCGACGCCGATGCCGCGAACGGGGACCGTTCCGGTGGTGATCCTCTGCCCCGATCTCGCTCCTCCATCTCCATCGAGTGCCGGGGCTGGGCCCGAGACCGGGTCCGGGACTGGATCCGGGACTGGGCCCGCGACGGGCGCCAACGACGACGACGGGATCACGGCCCTCGACTGGCTCGATGCCGAGCTCGCGGCACAGTTCGGTGCCGAACGACATGCCGTGGCCAGACTGGAGGCGGCCGGTGGCGGCCGCCCCGTGGACGCGGCTGGACTGGTCGCGGCGCTGGAGGCCGCGCCCCGCGAACTCGCAAGCCCCCCGCTCGACGCCGCCCGGGCGACGGTGGTGGCGATCGGACTGGCGGCGACGGCCGCCGCCGCCGCCGCATCCGCGTGGCTTCCCTCCACCCGCCTGGTGCTGGTCGCGCCG
>JAGQOG010000201.1 GCA_020427695.1 Phycisphaerales bacterium | reverse complement strand
CACGATGTCGTCGATCAAGCGGCCGGATTGCGTGCGGAACGTGCGCCCGAGGCCGCTGACCACGCCAGCCGTCACCGTGGCTTGGAACCCGAAGGGGCTGCCGATCGCGATCGCGAGCTGGCCGACCTGGAGCGACGAGGAATCGCCCAGTTCGGCCGCAACGAACTCCGCTCCCCGCACGCGCACGACCGCAAGATCCGTGTGCGGATCGTCGCCGACGAGTTCCGCCTCGAGTCGGCGTCCGTCGTGGAGGATCGCCATGATCCGCTCGGCGCCGCGCACCACGTGGCTGTTGGTGAGGGCGTAGCCGTCGCTGGTGAAGAAGACGCCCGAGCCCGTGCCGACGCCGTTGCCGCGCCGCCGCTTGCGGTCGCCGCGCGGTGCCTCCTCGGCCGACCGCTTCACCTGGAGGCTGAGCACGCTTGGGCCGAGGCGCTGCACGGTCGAAGTGACGGCACGTGAGTAGGCATCGAGAACCGACGCCTCGTTCGGCGACGAACCCGAAGCGGAATCCGAGCGTTCCGAAACGATCGGACTGAGGGCATCGTCGGCGCCGACGAGGAGGGCGGTCAGTCGGTCCATGGCGGTCTCCGGGGCTTCTTGTTGTTGTCAGGCGTGGTTCTCGGGCACGTGGCCGGGCACGTTTCGGGCCGCGGCCGATCCCAGAGCGCAACCGCCGTGCCGCTTTCAGTGGTCGGGACGGGCATGACGTCCTGCCAAGGTGGCAGAGAGGCCGCGCGATGCCGCCAACGGCGGTTCTCCCCCCAAGGGCCCTCCGGCGGGGCCACCTGGAGCGGGAGCGCCAAGAAGGAGATCGAATCCGCGCGAACGACCCAAACCCCTCCCTCGTAGTGCTTTGGATGCCGGTCGATCGATCGGCGGAAAGGACAACACATGAACACCACCTTGAGCACTGCTCGCTCCAATCGTTCGCACCGCCGACGCGGAGTCGGCACCGCACTCGCCCTGATCGCCGCCGGCGCATTCGCCGCGACGGTTGCCGTCACCACCGTGATGGCTTCGCCCGGAACGGGCACGACCACCATGGTCGATCGCAGCACGGGCGTCGCGCCGCCGCCCGTTGATCAGGCGAACGCGCTCTCCGCGGCGTTCCGCAACGCCGCCAGCGCGATCGCGCCGTCGGTCGTCAGCATCGAGACCGTCCAGACCGCGACCATGCGCCCCACGCGCGGACAGCGCACGCCCCAGGCGCCCCAGATGCCGAACGATCCGTTCGGCGAGGAGCTCTTCAAGCGCTTCTTCGGCCAAGGCGGGGGCAACCTCCAGCCGATGCCCATGCCCGAGCGCCACGGCCAGGGCAGTGGTGTGGTGGTGAGCGACGACGGCTACATCGTCACCAACAACCACGTCGTCGAGGGTGCAACCGAGCTCAAGGTCAATCTCTCGGATGGCAGGACCTACGAAGCGAAGGTGGTCGGCACCGATCCCGACACCGATCTCGCCGTCGTCAAGATCGACGCGAGCGGTCTGACGCCCGCGAAGCTCGGCGACTCGGACAACGCGCTGGTCGGCGACTGGGTCGTCGCCGTCGGTAGCCCGTTTGGTCTCGACCACACCGTGACCGCCGGCATCGTGAGCGCCAAGCAACGGTCCAACATGGGGCTCACGACCTTCGAGGACTTCATCCAGACGGACGCCGCCATCAACCCCGGCAATTCGGGCGGCCCGCTCGTGAACCTGCACGGCGAGGTGGTCGGCATCAACACCGCGATCCGCTCCCAGGCGGGCGGCTCCGACGGCATCGGCTTCGCCATTCCGTCGAGCACGGTCAAGACCGTGGTGGCCGGACTCAAGGACAGCGGCCGTGTCGACCGCGGCTGGCTCGGTGTCCAGGTCCAGCCGCTGACCCCCGACCTCGCCCAGTCGTTCGGCTACAGCGGCGCGCACGGCGTGCTGCTGGCCGAAGCGCTGTCGGGCGAACCGGCGGCAATCGCCGGACTCCAGGCGGGCGACATCCTCACCAAGGTGAACGGCCGGCCGATCGAGTCGCCGCGCGACCTCGTCATGGCCGTCGGCATGAAGGCACCGGGCGAGAAGGTCGAGGTCGAGCTGATGCGTGACGGCGCCGCCAAGACCGTGACTGTGGTGCTCGGCCAGCGCACGCCGGAACTGGCGGCGGCGCGGGGCATGGCGCCCGCTCCGTCCGCGTCGTCGCAGAAGCTCGGCATCGCCGTCGAGTCGATGAGCGACGAGCAGCGTGCGGAAGTCGGCATCAACGGCGCGGAAGGCGTGGTCATCGCCGGCATCGAGCCGGGTTCGCCGGCGGCGATGGCGGGTCTCCAGCAGGGTGATGTGATCCTGTCCGTGGACCGGCACAAGATCGAAACGCCGGCCGAGTTCAACCAGGCTCTGGCGGGGGCTCTGGCTGGGGCGGGCGACGCGGTTCGGTTGCGCGTCCTCACCCAGGGCGGCGTCCGCTACCTCGTGATCAAGCCGGGCCAGGAGTAGTCCGCCCGTGCTCAAGCGTTCCCAACGGGTGCCGCGGCGGAGGCCGCGGCACCCGCTTTCGTTTGGTCGTCGTCGGCTACCCTCTGGGCATGAACCAGCCAACACCGGAACCGTCCCCAACTTCCATGCAGCCCCGCTCGAAGGATGCACTCCAGAAGGCGCTCGCCGATGCCGTGACGGCGGTCAACGCCGACAGCGGCACGATTCACCTTTTGGGCGAGGACGGCGTCCTTCACCTGCAGGCAGCCAGCCCGGGCATGCCGGAGGTGGTGTTGGAGAAGGTGCGGATCGTGCCCGTCGGCAAGGGCATGGCGGGGTTGGCGGTCGAGCGCGACCGTCCGGTCGATGCGTGCAACATCCAGACCGACACCAGCGGCGACGTGCGCCCCGGCGCCAAGGCCACGGGTCTCCAAGGCACGATCGTGGTGCCGATTCGGCGCAACGGACGGGCGATCGGGGCATTGGGCGTCGGCTGTCGTGCGGTGCGTGCGTTCACCCCCGAGGAGATCGCCCGCCTTGAGGTGTGCGCGGACGGGATCGCGCGGTCTGCCGATTGAGGGTCACGCGTGTGGACTGAGGATCGCGTGTGCCACTGATTGCCCGTGTTTTGCGCAGGTGCCACTGATTGCCCGTGTGTTGCGCCGGTGGCCCTGATTGCCCGTGTG
>JAGQOG010000200.1 GCA_020427695.1 Phycisphaerales bacterium | reverse complement strand
GCCCGAGGTGCTTCGCGTGCTCGCCGTGCGCCGAAGGGGCCGGCTCTACGAGCCGGCACACGTGGTCGCCGAACTGGCACTTGCTCCGGTCGCGTCGGCCGCGAAGGACCGGCCGGGCAGTCGGCGCCCCAGCGCGGCGGCCATGTAGCGGCCAGCGGCGAGGAGCTTCTCCCGATCGATTCCGGTCCGGATGCCGCTGCGATGACAGAGATGCAGCAGGTCCTCCGTCGCGAGGTTGCCGGCGGCACCGGGAGCGAACGGACACCCGCCGAGTCCGCCGCATGAGGCGTCAAAGCTCCGAACGCCGATCTGCATGGCGCGGAACGCGCACGCCAAGCCTCCGCCGCGCGTGTCGTGCAGGTGAAGCGTGGACGCCTCCGGCGCCAACACACCCTGGAGTCCGTCGTACAGCCGCTCGATGTCCGCGGGTGCCGCCACGCCGATGGTCTCGCCCAAGTCGATCTCATCCACACCGATACCAAGCAGCCGATCGACGATCGTTCGGACCTGCGCCGGTTCGATCGGGCCCGCATAGGGGCACGCCACCACGCAGCTCACGTAGCCGCGCACCGGAAGTCCCGCGGCCTTCGCCCCCCCCACGACCTCGCGCACGCGCACAAGGCTCTCCTCGATCGTGGCATTCGTGTTCCGCTGGCTGAAGGCCTCGCTGGCCGCAGTGAAGACCGCGATCTTGTCCACGCCCGCCAGAAGGGCCCGCTCCAATCCCTTGCCGTTCGGCACCAGGGCCGAACGGATCAGCCCGCCCCGACGAGGAACGGCCGCCAGCACCTCCGCGGCATCGGCGAGCTGCGGCACCCAGCGCGGATTCACGAAGCTCGTCACCTCGATCTCGGGGAAGCCCGCCTCGGCCAGCAGCTCGACGAAGCGGATCTTGTCCGTGGTCTGCACCAGCTCCTTCTCGTTCTGAAGGCCGTCGCGCGGCCCGACCTCGGTGATGCGGACGTCGGCGGGCAGCGCGGACATGAACGAACGGGTGGAGTCGGGCATCGGATGTCAGTCGTGAGGCGGATCGTTGGCGTCGCGATCGCGTGAGCGGTCGGCCGACCGCTCGTCGCGGCGAAGGAGCACGAGAAAGAAGATGCCGGCCGCCACCAGCGTCAGCACGGCTCCGGCCCCGAAGAGCAGCAACTCGACGGAAACGGAAAACGACGGACCGCTTGACCCCGTCATGGCTCGGGCCTCTCTGGCGAAGGCCAGAAACGCAGCGGACACGTGCGAGCCGTCGCCATCTCGCCTTCCGCCGCAACGAGGATCTCGCGGCCGGTCTCGGCGAATGCGGTGCGCACCGTCGCGAACGCGATGGCCGCCGCGCCGAGCATCGGACTCAACGTGCTGCTGCTCACCATGCCAATCTGCGGGCCAATCTGCGGACCAATCTGCGGACCGACGGCGCCGCCGTCCCCGGCCGCAAACACCTGCGCGCCCGCCATGGGCAGCACGTCCTTCTCCATGCGCAGACCCACCAGCATCTGCTTCGGCTTGCCCAGGCTCTGCATGCGGGCCACGACCTCCTGCCCGAGGTAGCACCCCTTCGTGAAGCTGACCCGCGACCCGAGCAGCCCCGTCTCGTGCGGCAGTGCCGTGGCATCGAAGTCGATGTTGAAGAGCGGCGTCCCGGCCTCGATGCGGGCGATGTTGAACGCCTGCCACCCGATCGGACGCGCCCGCGGATGTCCGCCGCCGAGCAGGTCCACCTGCGCCAACAGCGCATCCCACACCGGCTCGGCGCTGGCGCGGGAGAGGAGGATCTCGAGTCCCGGCTCGCCCGTCTGGTCGCGCCGGGCCACCACGACTTCGGCGCCGGCCAGGCTCAACCGCACGGCCCGAAGCGGTTCGAGCGCCGCCCTTTCGCCGGCAATCGCCGCCAGGAAAGCGCACGCCTCGCGGCCGTGCAGGGCGAGACGGTGCATGGAGGCGGACACGTCGCTGATCTCCACGTCCTCGGAGAAGACGAACGCCCGCAACGTCTCCACGGTGTGGGCGGCCCGATGGATGTCCACGTCGATGAGCATCTCGTCGCCCAGCTCCACCAGCAGCAAGTCGGCCTCGACCCGGCCCTTGCGATTGAGCCAGAAGCTCTCGGCCGCCCGGCCCGCGTCGAGCTGGCGCAGGTCCTGCGTCACCATGCGATTCAGGAACTCGCGCCGATCATCACCCGCGATCCGCAGCGTGCCGCGATGCGGGCTGTCGAGAATCCCGGTGCCGCGGCGAATGGCGGCGTATTCGGCCTCGAGCGGACCGAAGGTCGATACCAGCTCGCAGCACGGGACCCCCGATGCGTCCGCGGGCCCGTAGGCGAGATACTCGATCTCCGGCACCGGGGCGATCCGGCCTTGTGCCGCGCCCGGCCGCACCCCTTGGCCGATTCCCGCAACCTGCTGCTCGGCCGCGCGCCGGGATGCGGACTCGACGAAGCGGCGATGGCAATTGCGGAGTGGCGTGTCGTGCAGCATGATGCGAGTCCTCGCCGCGAACCGACGGCGATCGGCATGATAGGAATCCTCACGCACTCCATGCGGCCATCGCCGCGAAGGGAACTTGGCCGATGAGCCTCAACGTCGAACTTCTCCGTCGCCTCTGCGAAACACCCGGTGTGCCCGGCCGCGAGGAGCGCGTGCGCGATCTGATCCGCAAGGAGATCAAGGGACTGTTCGACGAGGTCCGGGTCGATGCGATGGGGTCGCTGATCTGCACCCGCAAGCCGACCCAGAAGCCGACCCAGAAGAGCCGAGGCCGGCGCGGCGCCGGCGCGGCCGCGCCGCGGGTCATGCTGGCCGCGCACATGGACGAGATCGGCTTCTACGTGCGCCACGTCGACGACAAGGGATTCCTCTGGCTCAATCCGGCCGGCGGGTTCGACCCCCGGAACCTGTTCTCGCGCCGCGTGCTGGTCTGCACCGGCAAGGGCGACTTCGTCGGCGTCATGAACCCGGGCGGCAAGCCGATCCACATCTCCTCCGAGGAGGACCGCAAGAAGGTCCCGCCCGTGGAGGAGTTCTTCGTGGACCTCGGGATGGAGCTCGACGAGGTCCGGCAGTCGGTGCAGATCGGGGACTACGTGGTGATGCACGAGCCCTTCGTGGAGCAGCCGACGAAGCTGGTCTCGAAGGCGCTCGACAACCGCATCGCCTGCTACGTTGCGATCGAGGCGGTTCGCAAGCTGTCCCGATCGAAGGCGGGGCATGGCTGCGAGGTCGTCGTCGCCTTCACGGTGCAGGAGGAGGTCGGCTTGCGCGGGGCGATCACGGCTTCGAACGCGGTGCAGGCGGACCTCGGCATCGGGCTCGACGTGACCTTGGCGTGCGACACGCCCGGCGTGCCGGAGTCGCAGCGGGTGACCAAGCACGGCGACGGCGTGGGGATCATGTGGCAGGATTCGTCCATGATCGCCGACTACGCCCTGAGCGAGGAACTGTGCGGGCTGGCGAAGCGGTCGAAGATCCCGTTCCAGCGCTGCATCCTTCCCCGCGGCGGTCAGGACGGCGCCGCGATCCAGCGCGCGAACGCCGGTGCGCGCGTGGCCGCGATCGTGGTGGGCACGCGCTACATCCACACCGTCACGGAATCCGCGCACCGGCGCGACCTCCAGGCGGCCGTGGATCTCCTGGCCACCTGGCTGGGAACCGTGGCGTAGCGCCAGCGCACGGCCAGGCGGACGAGACCATCGCGTCCGGAGGGTCCGAGGGCGTCAACCGCGCGCCATCTGCACGAGCCGTTCGAAGACACCGATGCCGAGCGCAGGATCCTCCG
>JAGQOG010000199.1 GCA_020427695.1 Phycisphaerales bacterium | reverse complement strand
CTGGCGCACCCCATCAGGGCGTGCGTGGAACATCCGAGGCCAGACGCAAGAAGGGCGAGTTCGCGGGTGGACAGGCGCTCGGCGCGCCGCGGACTGATCACGGTCAGTCGGTCGAGCACGGCGCTGGGCAGGTGCTTGACGTTCCCGTCGTGGTACACGCCACCAAGGCGCAGCGCGAGCTGCTTCAGCGACGAGGCGTCCTGGCGGCTGCTGTGCCCCCCCACCACCGACGAGCGCACCGGATCACCGACCCCGATGACGATGGTGTCGGCGATCGAGGCAGGCAGCGCCGGCGGCATCGCCGCCGACGCGTCTCCGTCGCTCACCACCAGCAGCGTGGCCGAGTGCGCCGGCCAGGGCTTCGCGATCTCGATCGCCTTGGTCAGCCCCTTCTGAAGGTCCGTCGGCCCCGGCTCGAAGGCCACGTACATCGGCAGTCCGTCGAGCGCGTTGCGCACGACCTCCTTGTCGAAGGTCTCGTGCACGACCGGCAAGGCGTCGGTGTAGAACCCGACGATCGAGATGCGGGTCACCGTCATGTCCAGCCGATCGAGCACGCCCTGCACCACCCGCCCCGCCCACGCCGCGCGACTGAGCTTCTCCACCTCCGGACCGGCGTCCTTCACCTGCATGCTCGGCGACACGTCGAGGCAGACGAGCAGGTGAAGGGACGCTCTCGGATCGGGCTTGGTCTCGACATCGACCGGATCGAACGACGCCAGGAACACCAGTCCCCACGCCGCGGCGCCCGCGGCCGCAGCGCGAAGGAACGGCACCGCTCGCACCCAAGGCGCCGGATGACCGGAGGCTCCGAAGGCCAGCCGCGCCACGCGCCGCACCCGGCGCACGTGCAGCGCCTCGGCCACGGCGACCGCGGCCGCCACGGCGCCGGCCACCAGCAGGGCGAGGATCGAAGGATCGGTCACCATGGCGTGTAGCGCAGTCCAAAGAGGCCGATCACGTGCCAGGCCAGGCACCCGAGGCACGCGAGCGCGAAGGGGGTGAAGAAATCCATGGGCACCTTGCCCACCGCGCGGAAGCTCGCCGGGCGCATGCGGTCGATGTGGGTGAACACCTGACGCAAGCTGGCGGGATCGCTGGCCTGGAACGCCTCGCCCCCGGTGCGGCGGGCGATCTCCTCGACCTCGCTCGGTACGGGCGTGTTCGCGACGTGGATGTGGTAGACGGTGATGCCCGCAGCCTGGAGCTCGTCGGCGATGTCCGACTCCTGCCCGCCGCCGAGGTCGGAGCTGGCCCCGTCCGAGACCAGAATGACCAGTCGATCGCCTGGCTCCGACTCCGCGATCATGTTGTCGCGGCAGAACCGAAGCGCCGATCCGATCCGGGTGCCGCCCATGTGGATCGGCTGGCGTCTCGGGTCGGCGAAGGGCAGGCCGTTGCGGATCGCATCGAGGTCGGTCGTCAACGGCGTCCAACGGATCTGGTAGGAACCGAACAGCGTCAGGCCGAAGGCGTCGCCTTCGCGCGAATCGACGAACCGTCGGATGGCCTCGGTCGCCATCTCGTAGCGGTCCTCCGCGCCCATGCTGCCGGAGACGTCGAGACAGAACTGGATGTTCGTGAGCTCGCGGGCGTTCCGCGGTGTCTGCATCGTCTGCGGTCCGGCGAGGATCAGGATCGCCCCCGCCAGGAGCAGGGCCGGCGCGCATTCGAACGCCCCGAGCAGCCAAGCGATCCAGCGCCGACGCGCATGAGGCCGATGGTCGAACGGAAGCACCAGCCCCCAACCGCGGTTGGGAATGGCCCAGAGCATGAGCGCCGGCACGGCGAGCAGGAGCAGGACGAACGGATGGGCGAAGGTCATGCGCCGACCTCCCGGCGGCTCGCCTCGGACAGCGCCGGTGCCGTTCGGTAGGGCTCGAGGAGCTCGGCGACGTCGTCTTCCGCGCGGGGCGACGATGCGCCGCGGGCATGCAGCCAACGCTCGACCGCGGTGAGCAGCCGCCCGGCCTCGGGATGCGTGCGCATCCGCACGACGGCGTCCGCGGGTGCGAGCGCCGCGAGGGCCAGACGGTCCTGCCAGTAGCGCAGCAGCAGCAACTCGAGCCGACCGCGTTCCGCCACCGAAAGGCCTTGCCGCATCGCGCCCTCGACGAGGGGTCGAAGCTGGTCCGCCAGCGTGGGCGGCGGCGGTGCGACCACCGCCACGGGCGCCGGCGGGCGGCGCAAGGCGCGCCGCACCAGCACCACCGCGGGCACGGCAAACCAGGCGATGGCGAGGGCCACGAGGGCCAGGCGGTAGTGGCTCTCGAGCAGGAACGGTTGGCGATCCTGCAGGAAGAGATCGGTGCCGTGCTGTGGCGGGAGCTCCGACACGATGCGCACGAAGAGCGGGTCGAGGTCGGAGGCGGGTGTGCCGTCCTGGTGCTGGATCAACTCGCGCAGGTCGAAGAGGCCCGCGACGTTCCCGATGTAGTCGATGCGGTACTGGCGGACGCCCGCGGCGTCGCGGCGTTCCGATTCCGGCAGCACCGTCACCCGCACCAGCATCGGCGCCGCGAGGCCCTGGTCGGGCTTCGCCCGCAGCGGTGGACCGGCGTACTCGATGATGTGCTCCGCGGCGAGGCCGCGGCTGGCGGTCGCGACGGGGTCTCGCGCCGCGGAATCGTCCGCGGCGTGCGCCACACTGGCCGCCAGCAGCGCGGCGATCGCGACCCAACGGATTCGCCGGCGATTCGTGCCGCAGCCGCTCACCCGCGCCCTCCCCCGATGCTCGGCCGGAACGAAAGGAAGTGGCGGAGCGGCGCGAGGAACGACTGGTCGGTCTGCAGCCGCAGGTAGCTCACGCCGCTGCGGGCGAGATCGCTGGCCAGTTCGCCTTCCCCCGGCCAGCCGACGTGCCCGTGACCGGCGAAGATCCGGCCCGTCTCGGCCTCCTGGCCGCGGTAGAACCCCGCCCGCAGGCGGCCGCGCTCGGCGGGGTCCAGCAGGTGGAGCGCGATGCAGTCGTGCTTGAGCGCCGCGTGCCGCAAGGCGCCGATCGCCTCGGGATCGTGCAGGTCGCTGATCGCGATCACCATGCTGGCGCGGCTCGCCCGGGCATCGATGTCGGCCAGTCGCTCGGCGAGGCGCGTGCCTTCGTCGAGGCTCGCCGAGCGCAACGGATCGAGCGCCCGCCACAGGTCGCCGCGGCGCAGGCTGGGCTCGACCCGCGTCTCGCGTTCGCCGCCGCCAATCACCGCGACCGGGCTCATGCGGCGTTGGCCGACCAGCCCGACGGCCGCGGCGATCCAGATCGCGAGATCGTGCTTCGTGAGCGGCGTGGAACCGACGCCCATGGAAGCCGAGGTGTCCACGAGCAGGAACATGCCCGTCCGCTTGAGCGTCTCGTACTCCTTGACGAAGGGCTTGCCCAGGCGGGCGGTGATGCGCCAGTCCATCGACTTCATCGGATCCCCGGGGGCATAGGGGCGCGACTGGGCGTACTCGAGTCCGCTGCCCACGAAGCGCGACACGTCCATGCCGAAGGCGAGGTCGTCGGCGAGGCGGCGCACGACCATCTCGAAGTCGCCGTGGGCGAGCTCGTCGGGTGGTCGAAGCGCGGGGTGCATCGTGGGTCGGTTCCCCTCAGGACCAGGTGCAGCAAATCGACAAGTGCCGCTGGGGCTCGTCGATTCAGGCGAGCGTGTGCAGGATCGATGCCAGCACGTCGGAAGGCTGACGGCCCACCGCCAACGCCTCGTACTTGAGCCGAATGCGGTGCAGCACCACGTCTTCCGCCAAGGCGAGGAAGTCCTCGGGCACGACGTAGTCCCGCCCGTGGATGAACGCCCGCGCCCGCGAGGCGTGGACCAGGGCCAACGCGGCCCGGGGGCTGCACCCCAGCTCGATGTCCTCGTGGTGGCGGGTGAGGTTCACGAGCTCGACGCAGTCGCGGACGAAGACGTCGCTGACGTGCACGTTCTGCACCGCCCCCATCGCCTCCGTGAGGTCGCCCACGTGCATGCGGCTGTCCTCGCCGATCGCGTCGAACGCGGTCTTGGGAATCGCGCCCTCGCCCTGCCGCTTGAGCCCCAGTCCGAGGCTGCGCCGCACCACCTCGGCCTCGTCGCTCGGTGCCATGTAGCCAAGCCGATGGCGAAGCATGAACCGGTCGAGCTGCGCTTCCGGCAGCTCGAAGGTTCCCGACTGCTCGACCGGGTTCTGAGTGGCGATCACCAGGAACGGCGCCGGCAGCTCGTGCGTCTGGTCGCCGATCGACACCTTGCGCTCCTGCATCGCCTCGAGCAGCGCCGACTGCACCTTCGGCGACGCGCGGTTGATCTCGTCGGCGAGGAGCAGGTTCGTGAAGATCGGTCCGCGATGGACGCGGAACTCGCCCGAGCGCTGATCGAGGATCTCCGACCCGACGATGTCGGAGGGCAGGAGGTCCACGGTGAACTGCACGCGGGCGAAGCGCAGGTCGATGGTGCGGGCCACCGCCTGGACGAGGAGCGTCTTGGCGGTGCCGGGCACGCCCTCCAGAAGGAGGTGGCCGCCCGTGAGGAGGGCGATGAGCACGCGTTCGACCACCACGTGCTGGCCGACCACGGTGCGGGCCACTTGTGCTCGAACGATGTCGGCGAAGGGACAGGCGCCGTCGGCTGGCGCACGCGACCCGTCGGATCCGGAGTGGTCGGTGGTGGTGGAAGTCATGGCGTGGTGCACAGACGAGTCGGATGGAATGGAACGGCGACGGCTTCGCCGGCGGAAACGATCACGGCAACGGGCGATCGTCGAACACCGACGAACCGTCGTACGGCTGCGCCAGCAGGTGGTTCACCACGGCCTTGGCCTGGTCGGCGCGGACGCCCGCGGCGGCCACGCGCCCGCTTCGATCCACCACCATCGTGACCGGAAGGAGACGCACGCCGAGCTCCGCCGAAACGACCCCGAACGGCGGCGGCGGACGGACCGAAGCGGCGGCCGGTTCGGAGGCCGTGGCCGGCGCCGCGTCCGGCGTGGGCCGATCGTGCACGATCGGAAGCGTCAACCCCCGTTCGACGAAGACGCTCTCGGCCTTGTCCCAGGAGGCGCGATGGTCGCACACGCCCACGAAGACCACGCCCTGCGGACCGAACTCCTCCTGGAGCTTCGCCAGCTCGTCGAGCTGCTGAAGGGCGATGGTGCTTTCCGGCGACAGGAACTGCATGACGATCACGTGGCCGCGGAGGTCGTCGATGCCCAGCGGCGTGCCGAACCAGGCGTCTCCTTCCAAGGGCGGAAGGGCCTTGCCTTCCGCGGCCCGCAGCCACGCCGGGCGCTTCGCGCCGCCGTAGTACCACGACGCGGGGCCACCCGCTCCCTGGTCGGCCGTGGCGCCGCCGAGTCCGGGCGGCGCGGGCTCGGCGAGGAGCATCTCGACCACGTCGCCGACCTTGTCGGGCAGCAGCCCGGCGGCGCGCACGACGCCGGCGCGGTCGATCACGACATACGTCGGCCAGAATTGAAGGTGGTAGAGCTTGACCGACTCGCCGCTGTCCTGGGCGACGGGATAGTTGATGCCCTTGTCGCGCACGACGCCCGGCGCCTTGTCCCAACCCGCGTTCGAATCGTGCACACCGATGAAGACGAGTCCATCGTCGCGGTGTTCGTTGACGAGCTCCACGTTGTGCGGAACGGACGCCATGCACGGTCCGCACCAGGTGGCCCAGAAGTCGAGCACCACCACCTTGCCCCGCGACGACTCGACGCCGGTCTCGTCGCCGATCCACGCCTTCGTGGCGATCTCGGGCGCGGGCTGCCCTTCGAGTTCACGCAACGGCTTGGGACGATTCGCGCCGTCGAAGAACCACGCGTCGGGGATCTCGGCGGCGGTGGCGGGGAGGGCGACGGCGAGCGCCGCGAGGAGGGCCGTGCTGACACGGAGCGAGGTACGTGGCATGGGGAACTCCCGAGGGGGGTGACCGACTACGGTAGCCGCTCGGGGAGCTATCGGGGATCCGAGATCTGGGAGGAACGACGCCGAAAGAACGACGCCGTCCGCGGGGGCGGACGGCGTCGTCGTTCGGTGCCACGGCCTTCTCGACCGCGACGTCGTCGCGGGTGCCACGGCCATGTTGGCCGTGGCGAACCCATGGGACCTTCGCACGGCCAGGATGGCCGTGGCACCCGCTACGGGCACCCGCTACAGGCACGGCCCCCAGGATCCAAGCAGCAGTCCGAGATCGGCCCCGTTCACGGTGCCGTCGCCGTTGAGATCCTCGGCGCAACCGGCGGGGCAGTCGCCCCACGCGGCCAAGAGGAGCCCCAGATCGGCGCCGTCCGTCATGCCGTCGCCGTTGAGGTCCGTTTCGCACGTCGTGACGACGGGGCAGCCGACGTATGCCGCCACGCGGTTGGCCGACACGCCGTCGACGCTCGTCAGGCTTCCGCCAATCAGGAGCGCGGGCCCGCTCCCGTCGTCCCAGACATACGACTCGAACACGGTGGCATCGGCGCCGCTGCCCACGCCCGACCAGCTCACGCCATCCCACACCGCGATCCGGTCGAAGAGGACGCTGTTGTCGCCGGTGCCCGAGAAGCTGCCGACCACGTACAGCTTGTCGCCGCTGCCGTCGTCGTAGTGCTCGATGTCCTGCACGGTCGAGTTCAGACCGGGGCCGAGCGGATGCCATGCCGCGCCGTCCCAGCGGGCGATGCGCATGCCGGGCGACCCCTGTGCGGTCGTGAAGCTGCCGCCCGCGTAGAGATCGTCGCCCACGACCTCCATGCAGATCACCTGGGTGCCGGGAAGTCCGCCGCCCACGGCCTGCCACTCGGTGCCGTTCCAGCGGGCGATGTTCGCGGCGGGCACGCCGGCGACCGTCTGGAAGCGTCCGCAGGCGTAGAGCTCGCCCTTGTACACCCGCATGTCGAGCACGATCTGGTTGGGCCCCACGATCGTGCCGCCGACCTCGGTGAAGTTCTCGCCGTCCCAGCGGGCGATGTGATCGATCGTGGTGCCGCCGATGTCGAGGAAGTTGCCGCCGATGTAGAGGTCCTCGCCGTCGCCGTCGTCGTACACCTGGAACGACCACACGGAACTCAGGAACGACTCGAGCTGCGCGCCGATCGACACCCACTCGGTCCCGTTCCACTTGGCGAGCTTCGCGGTGCCGGGCACGTTCCCCGCGCTGTCGAAGTAGCCGCCGACATAGAGCTCGCCCTGGTAGACGCCGAGCACGTTCGAGAACTGGTTCTGGAGACCGCCGCCAACGCCGACCCAAGAGCTCCCGTTCCACCGCGCGATGAGCGCCGTGCCCGGGTTCCCGCCCGCGGAAGCGAAGTTGCCGGTGGCGAAGAGCTGAACTCCATTCCCGGAACCGTCGTCGTGGGCGATGAGCGAATCCACGTAGCCGCTGGACATGCCGGGCGTGCCCAACGTGCCGTCCCACGTCGGCACGCACGAGCCGCGTGCGAACGACGGGGCGGCGGAAAGAACGGCAATGATGCCGAGCGCAGACAGCAGGCCAGGGGCGCGAAGGGGCGAGTCAGGTCGCATGGTCGTTTCTCCGTGGTTCCATTCTTGTGCGGCGGGCAACAGGCGCGCCGGACCACGATGATAGAGGTTCCGGGGGCGACTTCCGGGCGACTTTCGGCATGATTCTCCGCCGGGGCCGGGGAACGCCGGCGGGGAGGCGGGAATCGGCGCCACCGATGTTCGCGATCGGTGCCGATCGTGCTACGCTCGCCGCATGACCACCGACTTCTTCGGCGACTTCGCCGATCCCGGGACCCCCGGTGGGATGCTGGTGCAGTTGTACCTGTGGATCTCGCCGCTGCTGGTGGTGCACCTGGTCGGCATTGTGCTGGCGCTCGTCGCTCTGCGGAACCGTGCCCGTCGGCCCGCCGCGGCCCTGCTCGCGCTTGGACTCGGGCTGCTGACCGTCACCCTGCTCGCACGCCCGCTCCTGAACTACGTCATCGTGACCAGTTCGTCGATGTCGTTCGAGGAGCACCGGCGCTGGGTCGCTGCGTTCGGTGTTGCCGACCAGGCGATCGATGGAATCGCGATCATCCTTCTGATCATCGCTGCGCTGGGCTGGCGGCGCGGAGATGCACTCCCGGTCGCATCCGGCGTCGTCGTCTCGCTGGCGCACCACCCGCCATCCGCGACCATGCCGCCCCTCTCGGCCACGATTCGATTGACGCTCATCCTCGTGCCGTACGTCCTGAGCGTCCTCGCCTCTGGTGCCGGGATCCTGTTCGCCCAGCGGAGGCGCACCGAGGAGATCGCGTTCGTCCTGATCGGTGCCGCGCTCGTCCTCGCGGTGCTGGGCACGATCGCCTTCGCGATGACGTTGCACGCGCTCTGGAAGACGATCCAGCCACCACCCCGCGCTGTGGGCGTCGAGGGGATCGCGCGCACGAGCCCGGCGAAGGCGGTCGGGTTCCTCTTCATCCCGCTGTTCAACTTCTACTGGATCTTCCAGGCCTGGGTCGGGCTCGCGACCGACACCAACCGCACCCTCGAGGCCCGCGGCATCGCGGCAGTGCCGGTGTCGCGCGGGCTCGCCATCACGGTCTGCGTGATTTCGGTCCTCTCGATCGTGCCGGTGGTCGGTGTGCTCGGATCGCTGGTCAACCTCGTGGCGTTCCCGATCTTCCTGGCGGGTGCGATCCGGGCGGCCAACGCGCTGCGCACGGCGACGGGTTCGGTGACCTGACGCGGCCAAGCGGGGAACGACGAGGGGGTGGCGGGACGAAGGGACACAGGGACAAAGGGACTCCGAGCTCGAATCCGGCGGGGGAGATCGCAGCGGGGACCAGAGGACAGAGTCCATCGCTGTTCCCTTCGTCCCTCCGTCCCTCCGTCCCTTCGTC
Organism: Phycisphaerales bacterium; assembly: GCA_020427695.1. Taxonomy (GTDB): domain Bacteria; phylum Planctomycetota; class Phycisphaerae; order Phycisphaerales; family SM1A02; genus JAGQOG01. The sequence continues at coordinate 2,956 of JAGQOG010000199.1, read as the reverse complement.
CCTCCGTCCCTTCGTCCCTTCGTCCCTTTGTCCCTCCGCCGAGGACGCGCGAGATCGAACTGGGATCCGTATCAGGCGCTCCAAGCCGCGAGCAGCAATCCGAGATCGGCACCATCGACGATGCCATTGCCGTTCAGGTCTGCCGTGCCCGGCCCCCCCCATTGGCTCAGCAGCAGCCCGAGATCGGCACCGTTCACGAGTCCATCGCCATCCAGGTCGCCCTGGCCAAGAGCCGCGAGCAGGACGAAGTGTGTCACCTGGGAGCTCGCGTTGAAGTTGTTGTCGCTGACCAGGATGAACGTTGGGGAGCCGTCGGGAAGCGACGGACCGAACGTGATTCCTTCGATGTTGTCCGGCGGGAAGCCGATGTCGGGCGTGAGTGCGAACAGCAGGCTCTTGGTCAGCGGAAGGTAGTCGGCGCCGTCCAAGCTCTCCAGCCCGGACACGTCGGTCGCGTCCCCAATCTCCACCCGGTAGATCCTGATGTGGTTGCCGTAGCCCGCGACAAAGGACCGCTCGACGGCGAGGAGCACGCCATCCTCGATGGCGAGCAGCTCCGGCAGGCCGTTGTCCGCGAACTGGCCCTGGGGATCAACAGGGATCGCGTCCACGGGATAGACGTACTCGTGCAGCGATTCGCCGCTGGCGACATCGAACTCGATGATGCGGGCGTCTGCGCCGTTCCCGAAGGAGGCGATCGGACCGTCCTGGAGAAGGGCGCTTTCCGTCGCGGTGTAGACGCGGGTTCCATCCGTCGAGAAGGTCAGGCTCTCGAACGCGAGGTTGTTGCGCACGCCCTTGGTCTGCTCGGCCCCGACGCCGTCCGGACGGAACTTGTCCGGCGTATCGAGTTCGCGCACGAAGTCGCCGCTCGAGGTCATCTCGCGGACGAACGGATCCTGGACCGGCGGCGCCGATGAAGCGGATGCCGCGCCTTCGCTCGTCCAGTACAGCGTGAGCTCGTCGCCGTCGCGCCGAACCCGGATCGACTCCGGGTCGACGCTCGCGGCCGGAAAGGCGGTGCCGTCCGGTCGACGGAGGACCGTGACGCCGGTGATCTCCACCGGCTCGGACCCGAGGAAGCCGTTCTCGTCGAACTCGATGGCGAGGGTGTAGGACCGGGCAGAGGGATCGCCGCCGGGCGGCGCCACCTGCGAGCGGTCGTCGCTGAGGGCGTAGTACATCCCCGTAGCCGCGTCGAAGTCGATCCCGCTCAATCCGCCGACGAGCGTGTTGTCGAAGATGGTCCCGGCAAGGCCGTCCGAGTACGGCAGCACGTACCGATCGACCAGGCGCAGCCCGGTGATGGCGCTGCCGGCGACTGCGTACGCCGGCGCGCCGGCGAACATGCCAAGACCGATGCACACGATCAGTTGCGTTCTCATGAAGTGCTCCCTTCCTTTGACAAGGCACCACCGTCGCGACGTCACGGCCCCCACACGTGCCGTGACCCGTCGCGACGGTTGGCGAGCGGTGGACGGTAAGCCGGCGATGTGATGGCCGCGCCAAAGACGCGCAACGGTCGCGTCAGCCGTTGGCGCAAGGGGATGTCGTCAGGACAGTGGATCGCAGCCAGACGAGAGCGCGTGCAGGTCGGCGCGCTCCCGCTACGGCACCTGCAATCCGGTCGTGATGGAGATGTCGAGGATGGCCGTCCCGCGCTTCACGCGCAGAGTGCTGGTCGCCGGCATGCCGTCCTCCCGGTCCGACCGGGCGCAGCCGAGGTCGGCGATCGACATCCCGTCGATGGCGACGATGACATCGCCGGGCTGGAGCCGCTCCGCCGCGGCGCTACCCGCGATCGTCTCGCGGACGCGGAGTCCGTCCGGAACGGGCTCAAGCGCCGCGCCGAGACCGTACAGGGCGGGCGAATGCACCGGCTCCACCACCGCCGTGCCGTCAGGGCGGACGATCTGCACCCGTCCGCGCTGCTGGTCGAGCGTCACCACGAAGTCGCGGAGGACCGCCTGTCCGAGCAGGTTGTCGCTGGTTGCCTCGTGCACCACCGGCCGTTCGAGCACGAGGGCACCGAATCGAACGGTGCCCGCCAGTCGGGCCGCCCGCAGTTCGGTGAGGCCGTCTACTCCCGCCCGCATGCCGACCGCTCGAACAGGCCCCTCGCGCGCGTACCGGTCGAGCTTGGCCAGGCTGAGTCCCTGCGACGACCCGGTGTCGAGCAGCACGTTCACGGTTCGACCGTCGACGACGGCACCGATGAACGGCCGCTTGCTGGTGCTCATCGGTGCCACGCCCGGCATGTCGTCGGTCAACGATCCGACACGGACACGCACCTCTCGAGCGGGGTAGTCGTACGTCAGCAGTGCTTGGTGAAAGACCTGGTGTCCCAGGATGCCGTCGATCGGAGTGCCGATGGCCAGGCTGAGTTCGTCAAGGTTGCGCACTTGGCAGCGGATCCGGCCGGAGACTTCGAACCGGCCGATCGCGAGTCGGGACAGGGCGGAACGGGCCCCGGTCTCGGCGGCGACCTTCGGAGTGATGGCGGTCACGGACGCGCCGGTGTCGAGGACCATGCTGAACGGCCCCTTGCCGTCGATCATCGTCTCGGCGATGAAGAGATCGCCGCACCGGCGGGTGGGAAGGACCACGCGGTCGTCGGACTCCGGCGCGGCCGCGCTGTCCGCGGCGACGGTCGCCGAGTCCGGGACAGGTGTCGCGGGGGGCGGCGATGCGGAAACGCGCCGAGCCGAGACGACGAGGGGGCCGGCGGCCAGTGCCAGCACCAGTGCCGTGACAGTGGTGCTGAAACGCCGTCCGGCGTCGCAACGACCGAGATCGCGCAACATGCTCATGCGAGGCACCACACGGGATTCCCGACGCCGTGTCAAGCAGGCGAGTCAGGGGGCGAGTCGGCAGGGGCGAGTCGGGCCAGGCACTTCACACCGCGGAGTCGCAGATAATCCCGGCCACGCACTTGTCGATCACCTCGCGTCGCACG
>JAGQOG010000198.1 GCA_020427695.1 Phycisphaerales bacterium | reverse complement strand
CTGGCGCACCCGACCGAGCCCCGAGATGTCGACACCGTCGGTCTCCTGGCGCAGGACCTCCGCACCGACCTGAACAACGGCGTACTCGACGGCTACCTGGAACTGGCCGACCCGACGCTGATCACCGATCCGGCGCTGCGGGCCGCCCTCGAGAGTTGGCCGGCGACCCTGTCGCAACTCGGCCGTGAGGAAGAGCGGGGCACCCGGCTCGTCGACGACCGGATCCTGCCGCGCATCGCCGAGCGGGGCGACATGGCCGCCACGATCCGCCGCCAGAGGGCGTCCCAGTTCTCCCCCGAACAGGAACGCGCCATGCGGATCCTGGAAGCGGCGGTGGCCGAAGGCCGGAACGCTGCGCTTCGGGACGACGCGATGATGCGCAATCTCGCCGCGTGGAGGGTGCGCACGGAGCGGGACATCCTCGACAAACACCTGGCTGTCACCCAACGGCACGAAGTGATTCGGGGCCTGCTTCAGGCGGCCATCGCGGCGCGGCGTTGACGCGTAGCGATGTACTCGCCCTTGCCTGACGGTGCGGGCAGCGATACCTAAATTGTAGGTGTCGTGGTTGGCACGAGCGAACACGGGGAGGGGCGATGGCGCTCGGAGATCTGGAGCAGGTGGTGCTCTTCGCGCTGGTGAAGCTCGGCGGGATCGGTCACGGTGCGGCCGTTTCGGTCGAGATCGAAGAGAGTACCGGGCGGAAGGTCGCGCCGGGAGCGCTGTACACGGTGCTTCAACGGATGGTCGAAAAGGGGTACGTCGAAGGGTGGATCGGGGATTCCACGCCGGAGCGCGGCGGGAATCGGCGGAAGAAGTACCGCGTGCTTCCCGAGGGGGCGCGGGAACTCCAGCAGTGGTATGCCGGCATCCAGGAAGTGGCCCGGGGCACCGCGGAGCGCCTCGAAGCCTTGGCGGCTGGAGAGGGAATGTGAGCGCTTGGAACGGAGGACGGCCCGCGGGACCTGTCTGGATCCGCCTCGCCGCTCGACTGCTCGTGCCGGCCGACCGTCGGGAGTTCGTGACCGGCGACCTGCTCGAACTCCATCATCGCCGAGTCCGCGGCGGTGGCCCCCTTCGGGCGACGTTGCGTACGATTCGCGATCTGATCGGCTCCGCCGTGGCCCGGGGGGGTCGGAACCTGTCGCCGCCTCCACTTCGCGGAGGCGGATCGTTCATCGACGACCTGCGCCAGGACGTCCGAGCCGCGTTCCGCTCCGTGGTTCGGGAGCCGGGGTTCACCCTGGTCACCGTGGTCACGCTCGCGCTCGGCGTCGGTTCTGCCACCGCGGTTTTCGGGATCGAGAATCGACTGGTGCTTCGTCCACTGCCCGGGGTCGTGGATCCAGCCGGTGCGGCGTATCTGAACTTCCGTGTGCGCGACGACCCGGACCGGACGGACGGCCAGGGGATCACGACGGTCGACGTCGACGCGTTGCGGGAAGGCCTCGACGGTGCGGTCGGCTTGGCTTCGTACGGAAACACCTCCTGGCCGGTGGCTCGAGGGTCGGAACGCCCGCTTTCCGCCGACGTTCGGACGGTCTACGGAGACTTCTTCGAGGTGCTGGGTGCGCGACCTGCGGAGGGTCGACTGCTCCGGGCTGCCGATACCGACTTCTCGGCAGATGCCCGCGTGGCCGTCCTCTCCGAGTCGTTCCGGGACCGGCTCTTCGCGCCCGGCGAGGAGGTGGTCGGCACAACTCTGCTGATGAACGGGCAACCGGTCCGCGTCGTCGGCGTCGTTCGAGCGTTCCGGGGCACGGAACGGGGAGACGACATCGACGTCTGGGCGCCGTTTCATGCGCTCGCCGCCGTTGGTGGGTTCGACGAAGCCCGCCTGCTCGACCGCAACTCCGTCATGCACGACGACTTCGTGCTGCGTCTGCGGGCCGGTGTGACGGCCGAGGAAGCCGAGGCCCGCATCGACGCCGTGTTGGCCGGCGTCGGCGCCGAGCATCCGGAGCAGCTGGACTACCTCACGGGGCTCAGCCCCGCACTGTTCCCGGCCCTCACCACGCCGCCCATGTGGCGCGCGCCGACACG
>JAGQOG010000197.1 GCA_020427695.1 Phycisphaerales bacterium | reverse complement strand
GGCGGTGCGTCTCGACGGGTTCATCCTCGTCCCGGAGGACGGCCTGTACGCGTTCGAGCTTCTCTCCGACGACGGATCGCGCCTGGCCATCTCCGGGCGCGTGGTGGTCGACAACGACGGCCTCCACGCCGCCGAGTCGAGGTCTGGGGTGGCTGCGCTGGAACGCGGGATGCACCCCATCGCCATCGAGTGGTTCAACCGCACGGGGGGCAAGGCGTTGGCGCTGCGCTGGAGCCTGGCGGGTGCCGAATTGCGTCCCGTGGCGCCGGCGTCCCTCTTTCGCGTGGCCGATGGGCCCCATTGATCTCCGGCGGGTGCCCATGCAGTAGCATCGTCATCGATGTTCCGCATCCGACAGATCGCCGACCCCTCCCTTCCGCTCAACCGCCGCGAGATCGAGGAGGTCCAGCGCATTCTGCAGGAGCGACTGCCCGGCATCGACGCGGCGGAAATCGACGGCCTGCCCGATCGGCTGCGCGATCCCGTGGGCCACCGGATGCGGGCGATCCTGCTCGTCGCCGACGACGTCCGCGGCCATCTCCTGGGCTTCGCGCTCCTCTCCCACGTTCCCGACGTCGGCTTCTGCCTCCTCGACTACATCGCGACCGGCTCGCGGTTGAGCGGTGGCGGCGTCGGCGGCGCGCTGTACAAGCGCGTGCGCGACGTCGCCCGCCGACTGGGCGGCTCCGGACTGTTCTTCGAGTGCCTTCCCGACAGCCCCGCGGACTGCTCCGATCCGGCGCTCGCCCGCGGAAACGCCGCCCGCCTCCGCTTCTACGAGCGGTTCGGGGCCCGCCCCATCGTGGGCACCGGCTACGAGACGCCCCTTTCGCCGGGGCAGAAGGACATGCCGCACCTCGTCTACGACGACCTCGACTCGGGCAAGCCGCTGCGGGCGCGAAAGCTCAAGGCGATCGTCAAGGCCATCCTCGAACGCAAGTACGGCGACCTGTGCTCGCCGGAGTACAACCAGCGCGTCCTCGACTCGATCAAGACGGATCCCGTCGTCCTGCGGGCACCGAAGTACGGAGGCAACGCCAAGACGGCGCCCGCCCGCGTGGTGACGGGGGACTCCCTCATCGCGCTGGTCGTCAACGACCGCCACGACATCCACCACGTCCGTGAGCGGGGATACGTGGAGTCGCCGGTCCGGGTGAAGTCGATCCTGGACGGGATCCTGCCGACGGGCCTGTTCTGGACGATGCCGCCACGCGAGTTTGCCGAGTCGCACATCACCGCGGTTCACGACCGCGGTTTCGTCGAGTATCTCAAGCGGGTGTGCGCCACCGTCCCCTCGGGCAAGTCGGTGTACCCGTACGTGTTCCCGATCCGGAACCACACTCGGCCGCCCAAGGACCACGCCTATGCCGCCGGGTACTACTGCATCGACACCTTCACGCCGTTGAACAAGAACGCCTGGCTGGCGGCCAAGCGTGCGGTGGACTGCACGCTCACCGCTGCGCATGCGGTCCTCGGCGGACAGCGCTTCGCCTACGCGCTCGTGCGACCGCCGGGACATCACGCGGAGAGCCGCGTCTTCGGCGGGTTCTGCTACTTCTGCAACGCCGCCGTGGCCGCTCACGCGTTGTCGGCGCACGGTCGAGTCGCGATCCTCGACCTCGACTACCACCATGGCAACGGACAGCAGGAGATCTTCTATCGCCGTGCCGACGTGTTCACCGTATCGATCCACGGACATCCCCGGTTCGCGTATCCCTTCTTCACCGGCTTCCCCGAGGAGACCGGCGAAGGCGAAGGCGAGGGCTTCAACCTCAACCTGCCGATGCCCGAGAAGGTCGATGGCGACGCGTACCGCCGGGCGCTCCGTTCCGCTCTGAGCCGAATCAAGGCGTTCCAGCCGTCTCATCTCGTGGTGAGTCTTGGACTGGACACTGCGAAGGGCGATCCGACCGGCACCTGGTCGCTCTCCACCAAGGACCTGCACGCGAACGGGACCATGATCGCGGCGCTGGAGCTGCCGACGCTCGTGGTCCAGGAGGGCGGCTACCGCACCTCGTCGCTGGGATCGAACGCGGCGGCGTTCTTCCTCGGGTTGGCCGGCGTCGGGAATGCGACGGCGCCGAAGACCTGATCCGTCGAGTCGCCAAGGGCCACCCCGACCGATCGACGGCCGCTCGCCCGCATCCGGGCTCCCTGTCGTACACTGCCCACCCCGCGCGCCGGATGGCCCGGACAGCCTCGCGGATCGGCCGTGGCGGCCAGCGGAAGCACCATGGCACGACTCCACGAACACCAGGGCAAGGCGATCCTCGCACGTGCCGGCGTTGCCGTGCCGCGCGGCGGCGTGGCCGAAACGCCCGACCAGGCGGCGGCGCACGCGGCCTCGATCGGCGGACCGTGCGTGGTGAAGATCCAGGCCTGGACCACCGGCCGCGCGGCCATCGGCGGCATCGGCTTTGCCGCGACGCCCACCGAGGCCGCGGATCATGCGCGGCGCATGCTCGGCATGCGGGTCGGCAACTTCCCGGTCACCCAGGTGCTCGTCGAGGAGCGGGTGTCGCTCGTGCGCGAGCTCTTCGTTTCGATCGCCATCGACGACCGTGAGCGCGCACCGGTGATGCTGATGTCGCTGGCCGGCGGGTCGGGCATCGAGGACCGGGCCGCCAACGTGCACCGCATCGGGTGCGACGTCGCCGACGGACCCGACGCCGTGTCGCTTCGCCGCGCCGTGGACGAATCCGACCTTCCGGCGAGCGCTCGCGAACCGCTCCTGAAGTGCCTCGGCACGCTCTTCGCGGCGGCCCGCGCCGTGGAGGCGCGGTCGCTCGAGGTGAACCCGCTCGGACTGACCGCCGACCACCGCGTGATCGCGGCCGACTGCCGGGTGACCATCGACGACTACGCCGTCTTCCGCCACCCCGAACTCGGCATCGAGATCGCCCGCGAGCTCGATCATCCGCCCACGGCCCTGGAGCGCGTGGCGTACGCCGTCGAGCAGGACGACCACCGCGGGACCTTCTACTTCGCGCAGCTTGCCGTTGAACCGGCGTCGGACAGCCGCGGCCTGGCGGGCTTTCACGGCGCCGGCGGCGGCGGATCGATGATGGCGATGGACGCGATCACCGCCGAGGGCTTCACGATCGCCAACTTCACCGACACGTCGGGCAACCCGTCGGCGGCCAAGGTCTATCGCGCGGCACGGATCATCCTCGCCCAACCGGGACTCGTCGGCTACTTCGGCTCCGGCTCGGGCGTGGCCAGCCAGGAGCAGTTCTGGTCGGCGTACGGATTGGCCAAGGCGTTCTGGGAGCTCGAACTCGACATTCCGGCGGTGATCCGTCTCGGCGGCAATGCCGAGGACCGGGCCGTCGAGATCCTCGAGTCGGCTTGCCGCGCACTTCCGGCGACCGTCGAGGGATACCGCAAGACGGATGCGCCGGCGTTCATCGCCCGTCGCTTCGCGGAGCTCGTGGCCCAGAACGGCAATCAGCCCGGCGCCTCCACGCGCACGTGGCAGCCGCGGCCGCGCCGCATCCCTCCCTTCGTCGGACGCGCGGACGCGGTGTCCTTCCCGATCAAGGGCGGGTGCGTATGGATCGACGCCGCACGGTGGAGCGAGACGAAGGCGGCGATCCTCGCCAACGCGAGCGGACTGCTCCGCGACGACCACGGGAAGCCGGAGCTGTCGCTCGACCTGCGGGAGGCGGCCGGAAAGGACAGCGAGTTCATCGCGTGCGAGGTCGAGTGCCGGCGGGTCGGCGTGGACGCGGTGTTCGTCGAGCTCGAGATACCCGGACTCGAGGAGGCGATGGAACGGACCGGATCCGCTCCCCGATCGACCGCGGGAGCGCGCGGAGTCTGATCATGGCGATCCTCATCGACGAGACCAAGCGCGTCCTCGTTCAGGGCATCACCGGCCGGGAAGGCATGGCCCGCGCCCGTCTCATGCTCGAGTACGGCACGCGGGTGGTGGCCGGGTGCACGCCCGGAAAGGGCGGCACCACGGTCCTCGACGTGCCGGTGTACGACACCGTTCGCCAGGCCGTCGAAGCCATCGGCGGCATCGACGTGAGCGTCCTGTTCGTGCCCGCCGCCACCGTGAAGTCGGCGGCGATCGAAGCGATCGAGGCGGGCGTCGGGCTGGTGGTCCTGGTGGCCGATCGCGTGCCGGTGTGGGACGCCATGGCGATCGCCCGCAGCGCGAAGGCGCACGGCGCCCGTTTCGTGGGGCCGAACACGCTGGGGGTGATCAGTCCCGGACGGGCGGTGGTGGGCATGATCGGCGGACGGGCGGAGTCGGCGCGGCAGTGGTTCAAGCCGGGGAATCCCTCCGGCGTCGGGATCATCTCGCGTTCGGGCGGGATGGCGTCGAGCACGGGCTACTACCTTGGACAAGCGGGCGTGCGCATCAGCTCGATCGTCCACGTCGGCGGCGATGCGGTGCTTGGTCTGCGCCTGCCCGACGTCGCGTTGGAGTTCGAGAGCGATCCGCGCACCGATGCCATCGTCGTCTTCGGCGAGATCGGCTCGTCGCAGGAGGAGGACCTGGCCGACCTCATCCGCTCGGGACGCGTCACCAAGCCCGTCGTGGCGTACATCGGCGGGAAGGCGGCTCGCTCCGGCACCCGCTTCAGCCACGCCGGCGCGATCATCGAGGGGAATCGCGGCACGCACCAGGGGAAGGTCGAAGCGCTGGTCGCCGCCGGCGCGACCGTGGTCGACTCGTTCGGCGATCTCCCCGAGGCGACGGTGGACACGCTGCGGCGCAGGGGGCGGAGCGGCTGCCTCATGACCGCCGCGGAGCGCAACGCCGTCTGGACCTCGGCGATCACCCGCATCGAGCCCAACCGGGTGGCGGTGCGCGGCTACGAGATCGCCTCCCTGATGGGGCGCATCGGCGTGGGCGCCGCCGTGCACCTGATTCTCAAGGGCGAGCTTCCGGACGAACGCGTCGGCCGGCTCATGGACGCCATCCTGGTATCGAGCATCGACCACGGCTGCACCCCGCCCAGCACGCTCGCGGCACGCACGGTGGCCAGCACCGGTGCCGCGCTCTCCGCCGCGGTGGCCGCGGGAATCTCCTCGATCAACCGCCACCACGGCGGCGCCATCGAAGACTGCGCCCGTCTGCTCGCCGACCTCGCGGCCCGCGCCAAGCGCGACGGCCGCACGCTCGACGAGGCCGCCGCAGCGCTGGTCGCGGAGACGAAGTCCTCCGGCGCCCGGTTGCCGGGCTTCGGCCATCGCGTGCACAACAAGGACCCGCGCACGGTGCGTCTCTTCGAGTTGGCCGCCGAGGCCGGTCTCGACGAGGGCAGCGCGCCGCACATCGCCGCGGCCCGCGCCGTCGAGCGGGCCTTCGCCGCCACCGGAAGGCCGCTGCCCATCAACGTGGACGGCGCCATCGGCGCGCTGCTGGCCGATCTCGGCCTTGATCCCAAGGTCTACAACGGCATCTTCATGATCGCGCGCACGCCGGGGCTGGTCGCCCACGTCGTCGAGGAGCAGACGCGCGAGCGACCCATGCGGCGCATCGATCCGGAGCGCCACGCCTACGACGGGCCCGCCCCGCGGCAGCCCTGATCGAAACGCACGATCCGAACCACGGAACGCAACCATGTCCTACTCGACCGCCGACATCGCCGAGCTGTTTCCCGACCTCATGTCGATCCGCGACGAGGCGCTGCGCGACAGGGTCGCGGCGGTGTGGAGCGAGGCCCTGACGGTCGGCTGCGGCGGCAAGGGCTGGACCTTCGACGAGATCCGGGCCATTCCGTTCACGCTGCTGGCGGGGAAGATCGACCTTCGCTTCGTCGAGCATCTCAACTCGTGCGTTCGACAGTGCATCGCCATCGAAAAGGTGCTCAGGGAGACCTTCGGCGATCGCGTCCCCGTCGATCACGACGTGCTGGTCGCCGGTGCCCTGCTGGCGGACGTCGGCAAGATGCTGGAGTTCGACAAGAACGCCGCCGGCGCCGTGGTCAAGGGCCACTACGGCGACATGCTGCGGCACCCCTTCAGCGGCGTGGCCCTGTGCTACAAGCACGGCATTCCGCCGGAGGCGATGCACATGGTGGCGACGCACAGCCACGAAGGCGACAAGGTGGATCGCACGATCGAGTCGATTATCTTCCACCACGCCGACTTCGTGGACTTCGACATCGCCAAGGCGCTGGGCAAGAAGGCGGCGCAAGGCGGCTGAGACGGCGGATTCGCCCCATGGGAGAGCGAGATGGCACAGACACTCGTTGAGAAGATCGCCCAGCGTCACGCCGTGGGGATCGATCCCGACCAGGAGATCCGCGCCGGCGACTTCGTCACCATCCGGCCGAAGCACGTCATGACGCACGACAACACCGGGGCGGTGATGCCGAAGTTCCGGCAGATCGGCGCCGTGCGCATCCACGATCCCCGCCAGCCCGTGTTCGCCGTCGACCACGACATCCAGAACCACACGCCGGAGAACCTCGGCAAGTACGCCAAGATCGCCGCCTTCGCCCGCGAGCACGGGATCGACCACTACCCGGCCGGCACGGGGATCGGCCACCAGGTGATGGTGGAACAGGGCTACGTGACGCCGGGCTCGATGGTGGTCGCGTCCGACTCGCACTCCAACCTCTATGGCGCGGCGTGCTGCCTGGGCACACCCGTGGTGCGCACCGACGCCGCCGGGATCTGGGCCACCGGCGTCACCTGGTGGCAGGTGCCGCCGGTCGCCCGCTGCCGACTGTCGGGCCGGTTGCGTCCCGGCGTGGTGGGCAAGGACGTCATCGTCGCCCTCTGCGGGCTCTTCAATCGCGACGAGGTGCTCAACCACGCGGTCGAGTTCGTCGGCGAAGGCGTGTCCTGCCTCACGATCGACCAGCGGATGTCGATCGCCAACATGACCACGGAGTGGGGCGCCCTGGTCGGCATCTTTCCGTTCGACGAGGCGCTGCGCGACTACCTCCTGGGGCGCGCGGCGTACTTCGCGGCCGGACGCCGACCCGGCGACCGGCGTCCCGACTCGCTCGGCGGCTACACGCGAGACGACGTGGAGCGCTGGTGGGCGGAACGCGCCGCACTCGATCCCGACGACGAGGCGTCGTACGCGGTCGAGCTCGAGCTGGACCTCTCCTCGGTGATCCCCCACGTGCTCGGTCCCAACGACGTCAAGACGATGGTGTCGTTGCCCGAGATCGAGACGAAGCGGGTGGCGATCAACAAGGCGTGGCTTCTCTCGTGCGTAAACGCTCGCCTCGAGGATCTCGACGCCGCGGCACACATCGTGCGCGGGCGATCGGTGTCGCCCGGCGTCGAGTTCTACGTGGCCGCCGCGTCGGCGGACGTGCAGGCGGCGGCGGAGGCGAACGGCTCGTGGCAGGCCCTGCTCGATTGCGGCGCCCGTCCCCTGCCCCCGGGCTGCGGCACGTGCATCGGTCTGGGAGCGGGAACGATCAAGGCCGGCGAGGTGGGCATTTCGGCGACGAACCGCAACTTCGAGGGCCGGATGGGCGACCGCAACGGGCTGGTGTACCTCGGCTCGCCCGCCGTGGTCGCCGCCAGCGCCATTGCGGGGTACATCGCCGCTCCGACGGCGTTCCAGAGCGTGGAGCCGCGCACCGCCTTCCGCGCGGCAACCACCGACGCACGGTCGATCGGCGCGGTCGAGGTGATCGAGGGCTTCCCTACGGCCGTGCGCGGTCGCGCCCTGTTCCTGGACCGCGACAACCTCAACACCGACGGCATCTACGCCGGGAAGCACACCTACAACGATGCCATGACGCCGGAGCAGATGAAGGCGGTCGTCTTCGAGAACTACGACCCCGAGTTCCGCGCGCTCGCCCGTCCCGGCGACATCGTGGTGGCCGGCCGCAACTTCGGCACCGGCTCGAGCCGCGAGCAGGCCGCCACCGCCCTCCGGCACTTCGGCATCCCGTGCGTGATCGCGGGCTCCTTCAGCGAGACCTACAAGCGGAACGCCTTCAACAACGGGTTCGTCGTCTTCGAGTGTCCCGAACTCGTGGAACGGCTCCGGGCGAAGCTCGGTCCCGCGACCGCGGCGACGGTGGCGGCGGGCGACCTCGAGGTGGACTACCAGCGGTCGGTGATTCGCTGGGACGGCCGCGAGATCGCGTTCCCCCCGCTCAGTCCCGTCGCGCAGGAGCTCGTTGTCGCGGGCGGCGCCGAGAACGTGGTCAAGGCCCGGGTCAAGGCCCGGCTGTCCGCCTCGACCTGAACCTCCCCTCACTTCACCCCCACGCACGCTCCGGAGAACCGCAATGGCCAAGTACAGGATCGCATGGATGCCCGGCGACGGCATCGGCATCGATGTCATGGACGCGACCCGCGTCGTGCTCGATGCGCTCAAGCTGGACGCCGAGTACCTCCACGCCGACATCGGGTGGGACTTCTGGTGCCGGGAAGGCGACGCCCTCCCCGCCCGGACGATCAAGATCCTGAAGGAGACCGATTGCGCGCTGTTCGGCGCCATCACCAGCAAGCCGCAGACGGAGGCCAAGGAGGAGCTGGCGCCGGAGCTCCAGGACAAGGGCCTGCAGTACTTCTCTCCGATCGTCCGCCTGCGCCAGCTCTTCAACCTGCACACGAACCTGCGCCCCTGCAAGTCGTACCCCGGCAACCCGCTCAACTTCCGCGGCACCGAGGTGGCAACCGGTCCCAACGCCAGGGAGCAGCTCGTCGATCTCGTGGTGTTCCGCGAGAACACCGAGGGGATGTACGGCGGCGTGGAGTTCTTCCCGCTGCCCCAGAGCGTGTACGAGGCCCTGTGCCTCAACCCGAAGATGAAGCCGTGGAAGGAGAAGGGTCTTGAGAACGTCGCCCTCTCGACCCGCATCGTGAGCCGGCAGGGTTGCGAGAGCATCTGCCGACAGGCGTTCGAGTTCGCGAAGAAGCACGGGCGCAAGCGCGTTACGCTGGTCGAGAAGCCCAACGTGCTTCGCGAAACCGGCGGTCTCATGACGCGGGTCTTCCGCGAGCTGGCGAAGTCGTATCCGGGGATCTGGGCGGACGAGGCCAACATCGACGCCATCTGCATGTGGATGTTCAAGAACCCGCAGGACTACGACGTGCTCGTGGCGGAGAACATGTTCGGCGACATCGTTTCGGACCTCTGCGCCGGGCTGGTCGGCGGACTTGGTTTCGCCTCCGCGGCCAACATCGGCGACACCTACGCCGTCTTCGAACCGACGCACGGCTCGGCCCCGAAGTACGCGGGCCAGAACAAGGTCAACCCGATCGCCTGCATCCTCTCCGCCAAGCTCATGCTGGAGTGGCTGGGCGAGCAGGCCATGGCCGACCGCGTCGAGGCAGCGGTGGCGAAGGTCATTCGCGAGCGCAAGGTGGGCACGTACGACGTGGGCATGAAGAGCACGACGATGGAGGTGGCGAGCGAGATCGCGAGGAACGTTTAGCGATCTGTTGTCAGGGATCAGGTATCAGGGCTCTTGTACGTTCGAACGCGTGGCCCACGATCCCGCCAGCGAACGCTCGGCGGGGCGACGGGCAAGCCGTGAGCAGGTATCCGGTATCAGGTATCAGGGGCCACGCACGTTCGAACGCGTTGCCCACGATCGCCCAAGCGAACGTTCGACGGGTCGACGGGCAAGCCGTCGCCCCGCAGGAGAATTGGATTCAAGCAAGCCCAGCACCGACCATTTGGCCAACCTCGCCCGATTCCAGATATCTGATACCCCTTCGTTCCCCTGTGCCCTTCGGCACCCCCGTCGCGAACCGTTCACACGCCACCCCCAGCGCCCCTGATAACTGATACCTGATCCCTGATAACCACGAACGATCGCACGTAATCTCCGCGTCCCCAACCCCCGAACTACCCATGACCCCAACCCGCCACCTCTCCAACGATCTTGCCGACTGGGCGTGCGCCCTCGACTACGACAAACTCAGTCCCGAGGCGATCAACGCGGCCAAGCTGTTCTGGTACGACTCGATCGGCTGTGCGTTGGGCGGGAGTCAGCAGGAGGACGCGCTCATCCTGCTCGATCACCATCGCGACCTCGCGGGCAGCGGGCAGGGGCACGGCCCCTCCACCTGCTTCGTCTCGGGGTTCCGCACCAACCCGGTCGATGCGGCGTTCCTCAACTGCCACATGATCCGGGCGATGGACTACAACGACATCTACTGGAAGGCGGATCCGTGTCACCCCTCCGACATTCTCGGGGGACCGTTGGCCCTGTGCGAGGCGGCCGGTCTGGGCGGGCGAGAGCTGATCCTGGCCACGGTGATCGCGTACGAGATCGAGATGCGCCTGTGCGAGTTCGGCATCCCGGGCATTCGCGAGTACGGCTGGCACCACGCCACGCTCACGGCGTTCGCCGCGCCCCTTGCCGCGGGTCGCGTTCTCGGCCTGACGCCGGACCAGATGGTTCAGGCGATCGGAATCTCCGCCTCGCGCACCTTCACGCCCGGTGCGGTGACGGCGGGCAAGCTCACGAACATGAAGAACACCGTCGATCCGTGGGCCACGCGCATGGGCGTCGAGTCGGCCCTCCTGGCGAAGCGCGGCTTCAGCGGTCCGGAGCACATGATCGACGGCAAGGAAGGGCTCTTCGCCGTGTTCGGACATGTGCACTACAAGGGCCAGCCGGCACGGTTCGATGCTCCGATGCTCACCAAGGACCTGCCCCACTCGCCGGGGCACCGCTACCGGATTCTCGACTGCGGCATGAAGTCGTTTCCGATCGAGGCGCTCAGTCACGCACCGCTTACCGCGATGATGAAGTGCGTGAAGGAGAACGCGATCGCCGCGAAGGACGTGGCGGAAATCAAGGTGGAGGTGATCGCCCGTGCGGCGGACATCCTCGGCGACCCCCACAAGTACCGGCCCGACAGCAAGGAGACCGCCGATCACTCGCTCCCCTACTGCATGGCCGCCGGCCTGGTGGACGGCATGGTCACGCCGCTCCAGTTCAAGGAGAGCCGGGTGCTCGACAAGGCGCTGATCCCGATCATGGACATGGTCAAGGTGGTCGCGAACGAGGAGTTCGAGAGCCTGTTCCCCAAGTTCCAGCCCAGCCGCGTGACCGTCACCACCAAGGATGGACGCAGCTTCGCCAAGCGGGTGGACGTCCCCAAGGGCGATCCGCGCGATCCCATGACCGAGGAGGAG
Source organism: Phycisphaerales bacterium (assembly GCA_020427695.1). Taxonomy (GTDB): domain Bacteria; phylum Planctomycetota; class Phycisphaerae; order Phycisphaerales; family SM1A02; genus JAGQOG01. Next base: position 1,836 of record JAGQOG010000197.1, on the reverse strand, counting down.
GTCGGCGTGAAGTTCCGCGCCCTGGGCGAGGAGGTCATCGGGAAGGACCGCTGCGCCGAGTTGGCGAAGACGATCATGTCGCTGGAGCAGCTGAAGGATGTCGGCGAGTTGACGCGGCTGACCGTGCGGAAGGGTTGAGGCGGGCGCCAGGTGAGGATCGCAAGTTCTGCGTGCAGGGACAGAGGGACGAAGGGACGCAGGGACACAGGGACTCCGAGTTCGATCGCGGCGGTTGCGATCGCAAGGAGAGCCACGGAACACTCTGCATCGGTGTTCCCTTCGTCCCTCTGTCCCTTTGCCCCTCCGCCAAGGACGACCAATTCTCTGCGACCCCTCTCCAACGGTGGGGGCGGGATTCGAACCCGCGAGACCCTGACGGGCCTACCGGTTTTCAAGACCGGCGCCTTCAACCACTCGGCCACCCCACCAGACTGTTCCTGATCTCGGCGACGATTCTATCGTGTGTGAAAGCCCCCGACGGGAGAAACCCATGTCCGCACACGCCATCCGATGCCGCTCGCGTCTTGCCGCCGCTCTCGCGCTTCTCGTCGGCGCGTCGGCGCCGATGCACGCGGCGCCGAACGCACCTTCCGCCCCGGCACCACCGGACGAACGTGCCGAACCGCCGAGCGCGGAGTCTCCACTCCTTCCTGTGGCCGAGTCGGAGGTGACGTTCGCGGGCGAGGGCGGCTTCGAGTTGCAGGGAACGCTCGTGCTCCCACAGCGCACGAAGGACCAGCGCGTCCCCGCCGTGCTGCTCATTCCCGGCTCGGGACCCACCGACCGCGACGGCAACCAGTTGCCCGCCCTGCGCACGGATCTCCTCAAGTCGATCGCGACGCGGCTGGCGAACGACGGAATCGCCACGCTCCGTTTCGACAAGCGGGCCTGTGCTCGCTATGCCGCATCGTGGCCCAAGACGGCGGAGGAACTGAACGCCATCTTCGGGTGGGAGGAGTTCGCGGGCGATGTCGCCGGCGCCTACGCGTTTCTCCGCGGCGATGCCCACATCGATTCGTCCCGCGTGGCCGTGCTCGGTCACAGCGAGGGCGGTTTGCTCGCCCTCCAGTTGGCACACGACACGTCACCCGACCGGGCGCCAGCGGCACTCGTCCTTTGCGCGACGGCGGGCCGGACGCTCGACAAGCTGATCCCGGAGCAGGTGCTCGCCAGCCTTCGCCGCAGCGGCATCGGTGGTCCCAAGGCGGCGGAGCTCCTGGCCCAGCTCGACGAGGCGATCGTCGCAGTCCGGGACACCAGGAAGCTCCCCGATCGAGTGCCCCCCGCGTACACGGCGCTCTTCAATCCGACCGTGATCGACATCCTGCACGCGTACTTCACCATCGATCCGGCCGTGCTCGCCGCGGCCTATCGCGGCCCGGTGCTCGTCGTCAACGGCGCGAACGACGTGCAAGTCTCCGCCGAGCGCGATGCCCCGGTTCTGAAGAAGGCGTTCGACGATCGGGCCATCGATGCCACCTGCGAGCTCTTCATCGTTCCCGCGACCAGCCACAACCTAAAGACCGCCTCGTCAATGGACGACCCCGGAGTCGCCGGACCCGTCGTCCCCGAGGCCCTGGATCGGATCGCCGAGTGGCTGGCGGAGGAACTGGGCGTCAGCCGACGCGGGGACGCCGGCGCTGCCGGCTCACGCTGAGGACGGCCGGCGAGGCCGGCCGGATTCACGCGGGCCGACCTGGCTGCGCCAGGAGTCGACCCGCAGGCGTCTTGGATCACAACGGCTGTGCGACGTCGGTCGGTCGTTGTGATTCATGCGTCCCTGTTGCGGGTCGATTCCCGGCGAAGCCGGGTCGGTCCGTCAATCAAGCGAGGCGG
>JAGQOG010000196.1 GCA_020427695.1 Phycisphaerales bacterium | reverse complement strand
TTCGACCCGCCGCTGCCCGCGTCCAAGATCGCGGCCCTCGACCGGATCGAGAACGGGCCGATCAGCAAGGTGGTGTTGCGCTTCGACCGACGCTTCTGGCCCAGCGACATGTCGCTGCTGGGCAATCCCGGCCGGCAACGTCGGGCCGGGCGCAGCTACTTCGTGCCCCTGTACGGCGCCGTGTCGCTCCCGGGGGGCGCTTCGAGCGCGATCCTCACCGCACTCTTCAACGGCAACGAGGCCCGCGAACTCGATCGTCGGATGAGCGGCCGCGCCGAAGGCGACTCGGGCGGTGGACTGCCGGCCACCGTACGCGCACGGGTGGACGACTACGTGCGGCGGAACATCATGGCCGACCTGGACGAGATCTTCCCCGGTTCCGCCGGGTTCCTGACCGGATGGCGAGTGCGCTCCTGGGCGAACGATCCGTTCACGATCGGGGGAACATCGTTCATCCGGTTCGAAGCCGGTGGTCGGAGCCGCGATGCCGCGACGGTTCGGCAGGCGCTGGCCGACCACCTTCCGACGTTGCCGCTGTACTGGGCGGGCGAGGCGTGTGCGTTGGGCACGAATCCCTGGTCCGTGCACGGCGCGCATCAGAGCGGTCGCGCGGCCGCCCGAAATGTCCATGCCTACCTCGAGCTTCCGACGGGGTAGGGCGACCGATCGGGTTCGACGGGCGGGCGGATCATGGCCCCGCGGCGTGGTCGCCACGGTCGGTTGGCCGCCGCGGCCGGTGCTTGGTGGCCAGCCCGTCCCTATCATCGACGCTTGCGGCTCGTGGCCGGATCGACTCGCGAGCGGAGGGGTCGGGCGGGGGTAGACCCCGCTCCGGCAGGCGGCGAACATGAAGACGGCAATCGGAGAGATTCGATCGATCGACGTGCCGGGCGCCAGCGAAGCTCCGGCCAGACTCCTCTCCCCTCCGAGGCGAGCCCACCTTTGAAGATCTCCACCATGCGGTTCCTCGATCGGCTGGTGGGCATCCCGCTCTGCGCCATGCTGACGCTCTGGCACCGAGCCGTCCGCCTCGTCGCCCGCGAGCACGACGCTCCCGTGCGGCGGATCCTGTTCATCAAGCTCGCCGAGCAGGGCTCCACGGTGCTCGCGGTCTCCGCCATCCAAAGGGCGATCGCCATGGTGGGGCGAGCGAACGTGTACTTCATGGTGTTCGAGGAGAACCGGTTCGTCCTTGACCTGATGGACCTGATCCCGCCCGAGAACGTGATTGCCATACGGGCCGAGGGCTGGCTGGGCACGTTCGCGAACACCATCGCGGCCGTGCGCCGGACGCGGGGGCTGCGAATCGACGCCGCCGTCGATCTCGAATTCTTCGCCCGATCGTCCGCGGCCCTGGCGTACCTCAGCGGGGCCGGTCGCCGCATCGGATTCCATGGCCGAGGAGCGGAGGGGCCGTACCGCGGCAACCTCATGACGCACCGGCTGCGGTACAACCCGCACCTTCATACGTCGGAAACGTTCCGCTTCATGGTCGATGCCATCGAGCTGGATCCGACGGATCTCCCGGCGGTGCCGTTCGCGCCGGCCAAGACCGGCGCTGAGCCGCCGCCGTTTCGACCGGCGTCCGACGAGCTCGAGCGCGTGCGCCGAATCGTCGCGGACGCCGCCGGAACGGAGTCGTTCCGTCCCCTGGTCCTGCTCAATGCCAACTGCAGCGACCTCATCCCGTTGCGGGCATGGCCGCGCGACCGCTACCTCGTTTTGGCACGGAGGCTTCTCGCGAGCGTTCCCGACCTGCACATCGCCTTCACCGGCGCGCCGGTGGAGGGTCCTGCCGCCGAGCGCCTCGTGCAGGAGATCGACTCGCCGCGCTGCTTCAGCCTCGCGGGGCGCACCACGCTGCGCGAGCTGCTGGTGGCCTTCATGCATGCGGACGTTCTCGTGACCAACGACAGCGGTCCGGCGCACTTTGCCTCGTTGACGCCGATCGAGGTCGTGGCCCTCTTCGGCCCCGAGCACCCGTCGCTGTTCGGCTCGCGCAGTCCGCGTTCTCACATCCTTTGGGCGGGACTCGCGTGCAGCCCGTGCGTGAGCGCACTCAACAACCGCGAAACGCCTTGCCGGAACAACCTCTGCATGCAGCACATCGGAGTCGACGCGGTGCACGAACTGGTGCTGCGCCTGTTGGGCGAGGGAGCACGCGCCGGACGTTCGAGCAAGGTCGGGGGCGCCCCGCAACCCGAGCGTGCCGTGCCGCTGGTCCAGGTGACCTGGCCGCCCGTCGGCGAGGCGATCAAGCGCTAGCAACCGTCCCGCGGACGAACCGCCGGAAACTCCAAACGGCGAGCGTGGCCAGGCACGAACCGACTCCGAACATCAGCAGCATCGGATCGACGAGGTAGTCCCACAGGTTGTCGGACTCCAGCAATCCCATCGCATAGGCGATGGGGGCCGCCGCGCCGATCGCCAGGCAAACGCCTCGAGCCGAACGGACGCGGATCACGACGCCGGCGACGGCGACGAACAGGAGCAGCACCCACGGGCGCCAGCCAAGCGCGTAGGTGTCGATGCCCATCGCTGGAAACACCGAGAGCGGCAGGTAGAGCAGCAGCAGCAGGACGACCAGGGGAACGGCGGCGAGCAACGTCCGTGGCGCGGGCGGCAGCCGGTCCGGCGCCACGATCCAGACGGACATCAGGACCGCCGAGGTGACGCTCGGATCTCCGATGAGGCCGTGCAGATGCCAGGCGATCGGCAGCCCGTCGATCGGCACGACCGAGATGGCGGCGGCACCGACCCCGAGCGGAAGCCACATCCAGCCTCGTCGCCGTGCCGCGCTGGCGGAGCGGGAACACCATCTGGCGAACGTCAGGCCGAGTCGCAGAACGGTTGCCACGACGAGCACCTGGGCCACCAGGCCGTAGGACCACGCGCGTGGCTCGGCGAGCGTGGCCGAAGCGCTGCGAGCCGGCGGCTGGACCACGGTCACGGGAATCTCGTCCAGGTCCGCGTCGAGCCAGGAGAGGTTGAATCCGCAGACCCGGATGCTGCTGCGCCGGTCGGTGTAGGCAAGGATGATCTGCCCGGCTCCGTCCTGCTCCAGTGCCGGGTAGGACACCTCGGCGTATGGATCGTCGGAATGCGAGATGGATCGCGCCAGCGTCCAGGTGCGACCCTCGTCGTGCGAGCGGAAGAGCTGGAGGAGCGAACGCTCGGTGGCGTGCGGGTTCGCCGCCAGGAGGAGCGAGCCGTCGCTCAGGCGAATCATCGCCACGCTGGAGTTCGGATTCAGCAGGGCGCGCGGCGGTTCGGTCTGCCACGTCTTGCCGCCGTCCTCGGTCAGGCTCCACGGGATCCGGTCGCCGCCGGATCCGCCGAAGCGCAATGCCGCCGCGGCTCGATGGTCGTCGATCGGGGCGACGGCCGGCTGAAGCGCCGGCACGGGCTGCGGCATCTGAGCGCAGGACAGGACCGCGCCGTCTCTCGTCAGTCGCACCCAGAGTCCCCACTTGTGGATGAACTCGTGGTACGCGGGAAGCCCGATGGTGCCGTCCGCCAGGGGGACGATCGAGGTTCGGACCAGCGTGCTCAAGTTGAAGAACGGGGAGAGCACCAGCCGCCTGATCGAGTGCCAGGAACGGCCTTCGTCGGTCGACTCCAGGTGGTTGATGGCGCCGCCCGACCAGCCCCCGTAGCTCACGCTGACGACGAAGAGATGAAGGACACCATGGGCATCGACCCCGATCACGGGATTGCCCAGCTTCCGCACAACGCGTTTCAGGGCGTCCTGGAGCTCCTCTCGGGTCAGTGCGGTCCACGTGTCGAGGACGTTGCCGTCGCGTACGCGCGCGAACTCGATGGTCACATCGCTGGCGCCCTCGCTGGTTCCAGAGAACCAGGCGACGAGGAGATCGCCGCCGGGAAGCGCCGCGACCGACGCCGAGTGGGCCGACGCGCTCGGGGTCGGAAGGAAGATCGACCACACCCGCGGCGGGTCGTTGGTGGCGTGCTGCGCCGGGTGGACCACGAACCGCGGCGGTGCCGGCGACGGAATGCGCCACGCCGCGACCACGATCCCCACGACGAGAAGGATCTCGCACCAGGAGATGCGTAGGACACGAGCGGGCGATGGCATGCAGTGGCCGTTGCGGTGCGTGAAGCGGCGGACGGAAATGGGGGGCGATGATATCATGCCGATTCGGCGGCTTCCTGCTCCTGCGCCGTCGGCTCGCCGGAGAATTGGCCGCGAATGAACGTCGTCCCGTCGGGATCCGTGGATCGCACACCGCACGCCGCCGGAGCGGGGGTCGCGGGGGTCGCGGGAGTCGCGGGGGTCGCGGGAGTTCACCCGGCGCCCGGAGCGCACCCGAGCACCGGAACCGGTGTCCGGTCCGGAACAGGAGCCCCCGCGGCACAGGCGCCCGGCTCGCCGTTGGCTTGGTGCGTGATCCTGGCGATCGCGGTGGCAACCTACCTCTTTGGTCTCGGCAGCCAGCACATCCTGCGCAACGGCGACGAGATGGTGTATGCCCACATCACGCGCCTCACCGCGGAGAGCGGCCATTGGCTTCCGCTCCAGAGCGATCTCTCCGGAACGCGGAACACCAAGCCGCCGTTCCTCTTCTGGCAGGGGATCCTCTCGACCGACTGGGCGCGCGACTGGACGCTCGTCGCCCTGCGCTGGCCCAGCGTGGCCTGGACGTTCCTGACCGCCGCGGTTGCCGGGCTGCTCGCGTGGAAGATCGCGGGCCGGGACTGGCGCACCGGCCTCCTCGCTGCGGTCGTGTACCTGGCGTTCTTCAACACGTTCCGGTACGGACGGCCGTTCCTCACCAATCCGCCGCAGACGTTCTGGGTGATGGCCGCCCTGACGATCATGGTGTGGGGAGGCGACGCGGCGTTCCGCAGTCGCTTTCTCGTGCCCACGCTCGTCGGACTCGCGACGGGCGTGGCCCTGTTGACGAAGTCGTTCGCGCTGCTCGCCCCGATCGGCATCGCGCTCGCGTGGTGGCACCTTCGATTCCACCGCTGGCGACCGGGGCCGTTCCTGGTGCGCAGCGCGCCGGGATTGGCGTGGATCGCCGTGCTGTCGCTGGCCGTCTTCTCACTTTGGTTCGCGTTGTCTCCGGACCGCGCCGCGATCTGGAACGAGTTCGTTGTCCGCGAGAACCTGGGGAAGTTCGATCCGAAGCAGACCGGCTATCTGCACCGGGCGCTTTGGGGCGGCCAGAGCATCTGGATGATGTCGATCGGGTACTTCCTCAACGCGGGGCTGCTCGGGTTCCCGCTGTTCGGCGTGACGGTCGAGTCGTGGAAGCACCGTGCTGAGTTGCACGACGAGGAGCGTCTGCTCTGGATCTGGGCGATCGTGATGCTGCTGATCTTCTGCCTGCCGAGCCAGCGGTCGTCGCGCTACCTGCTCGACGCGATGCCGGCGATGGCGGTGCTGTTCGCGCTGCGGTGGAAGCATGTCGGCCGCGAAGCGTTCCTGCTGACGTTGGCGGTCGCCCTGGCCATCGTGGCCGGGATCGCGTGGATCAGCGTCATGCTCGCCCGCGAGGTGGGTGCGGGCGCGTTCGGCTGGTGGCACTGGCCGCTCCTCGCGGGCACCGTCACGTTCCTCCTCTTCGCGATGGCGAGGCGTTCGGCCGCCGCGATGTCGGCGGCACCGGCGGCGCTCCTGGCGGTCCTGTGCCTCTCGAGCTTCCTGGGCGTCTTCGACGCACCCCTCGGCACATTCGACGGGGCAACCCAGGCGGCGGCACGCGGACGCACGGTGTGGGTGCCATATCGGTTCAACGGGTCGTTCGAGCAGCATCGGTTCCTGTTGCCCGGCGCCGACGTGCGCGGCTTCCTCGAGAGCAATGGAGCACCGCCGGCGACGGATCTCGGCCCCGCCGACCTCGTCGTCGTACCGCTGCCGCTCGACGATCCCCCGCCACCCGGCGCGGTCGGGAGCAGGCTCACCATGACCTCAAGGCACAGCAGCGCCCAACTCAAGGCGATGGCGCTCGGGCGGGTGCGCGAGCATCTCTTCCGACGCGAGTGGCTGGTGGAGGGTGGGGAGGGGGGGAGAGCAGTAGAACAGTAGAGCAGTAGACCGCAGGAGAGCAGTGGAGCGGACTGCGGCCGTGCCGGCGCGGGCGGCCCATTCCGAGGCTCTACTGCTCTACTGCTCCACTGTTCTCCTGCTCTATTGAAAAACCGCCCAAAGGCGGTTTTTCAATCGCGGTGCCACGATTTGAACCTGCGCCCTCTTGACCCCCAGTCACGCGCGCTAGCCAAGCTGCGCCACACCCCGTCTTGATCGGCGCCGGGAACGGATCTGGCGACGATCCTCTGGCTTGTTCCGCGCCGCCCGCTTGGGGGAGGGCGACGCGTTGGCGCCGGATGTGCCGAGCATCCGTCGCCGCGTGGAAGCGGACAGGGCGGGATTCGAACCCGCGATACGGTTACCCGTATACGGCATTTCCAGTGCCGCTCCTTCAGCCGCTCGGACACCTGTCCGGGTGGAGAAGCGTAGTCTATCCACATGGACGCCGGGGACAAGCCGATGGGCATCCTCATCCTCGACAAGCCGAAGGGCCTGTCCTCCATGCAGGCCATCGCCCGCGTTCGACGCCGGGCGGGCGGGGTTCGGACCGGGCATGCCGGCACCCTCGATCCGTTGGCCACCGGCATCCTCGTGGTGGCGCTGGGGAAGGCCACCAAGTCGATCGATCGCCTGATGGATACCGAGAAGCGGTATCGCACCGTGATCGACCTCTCGGCATTCACCACCACGGACGACGCCGAGGGCGACCGAACCGAAAGAGCCGTTCCCGTTCCGCCCGACGAGCAATCCGTGCGAGAGGTGCTCCTCCGCTTCGTCGGCACGATCGAACAGCGACCTCCGGCGTACTCGGCCATGAAGGTGGGGGGGCGCCGCGCCTACAGCCTGGCGCGGAAGGGCGCCCCGCCGACATTGGCGCCCCGGCCGGTGCGTATTGATGCGTTGGAGCTCGTTCGATACCTGTGGCCGCTGCTCGAGATCGACGTGCGCTGCGGCAAGGGAACGTACATTCGCAGCCTGGCCCGCGACGTTGGCGAAGCGCTCGGCACCGGTGGTCACTGCCAAGCGCTGCGTCGAACCGCGGTCGGCCCCTTCGACGAGTCGATGGCGCGAACGCTCGACGACCTTCCGGAGCGCATCGGCTCGGCCGACGTCATGCCGCTGGCGATCGCCATGGACCTGCTGTCGGACGGCACGGCGCCCGGGTCACGGTGACGCTTCTCCGGCCGCAGCAGGTGCCGGCGCGTGTCGCAGGCGTCGCTCCGATCGGTGGACGCCGATGAGCAGCAGGGCCATGCCGGCGAGCAGGCACACGTCCGCCACGTTGAACACCCACGGGAACGCCTCGTTGTTTCCGCCGGGCCACGCCAGTCCAAAGGGCAGGTGCCAGCGGGGCAGCATGTGGAAGAAGTCGCGCACCGCGCCGTACACGATGCGGTCGTAGAGATTGCCCAGCCCACCCGCGAGCACGAGGCCGATCGCCACGTGCGTCAGCCAATCGCCCTTGCGCGTCCACCGGGCGAACACGAACGCTCCCGCGAGGACGGCGCCGATGGTGAACACGATGAACACGGCACGACGGCCGTTGCCCAACCCGAACACGGCCCCGTGATTCACGACCAGCCGAAAGTCGAGCAGGTCGTACGGCAGGGCGCGAACTCCCGTGTGAAAGGGGAGCCGGTAGTTGGTGTCGTGCGCGACCTCCGCGTAGCGCAGTTCGACCGGTTCGCCCGCCACGGTCCGGAACGCCCATTGTTTCGTTGCGAGGTCGATGGCCAGTGCGGCGACGGTGACCGCCAGCAGCAGGAGGCATGCGGCGGGAGAGCGCCAGGCGGCATCTCGAGCACTGGTGGTCGTGGTTGACCCGGCCGGGGCGGTCTCGCCTTCCATCTCAGGGTCGCCGCCCGCTCTCGATCGCCCGCGCGGCCTCGATCGTGTACTTGGCGTGCGGCTTGGCATCGAGCCGCGCCTTTGGAATGGGCTTCCCCGTCGCTTGGCAGATGCCGTAGGTCCCGGTCTTGATCCGCGTGAGGGCGGCGTCGATGTCGCCCAGGACGCTTCGTTCCTGCTCGGCAAGGGAGAGATTGAAGTCCTGGTCGAAGGTGTCGCTCCCGATGTCCGCCATGTGCAGCGGCATGGTGGAGAGGTTGCCGCCCCGGCTGCGCAGCGCCTCGTCCTCCATGTTCTCCACCAGGCCCAGGATCTCCCGGCGCCGCTGGAGGAGGAGGTCGCGGTAGTGGTCCAGGTCCTTCTTCTTCAGCTTGCTCTTGATCTTGGTGACGTCGATGTCGCCGCCATCCTCGTCGGTCCCGCGCCGACCATCTCCGCCCTTGCCCTTCTTGGGCCAGGAGACGCCCTTCATGGAGATCACCCGCACGCGACGGCCGTTGATAAGGGCATAGCCTGCGGAGTCGGTGGCGATGCCGGCGGCCTCCGGCGCCTGCGCTCGCTGCTTCTTGCTCGAAGCGGCCTTTCCGCTCGCCTTGCCAGCGGACCGTCCGGCGGACTTCGGCGGCGTTCCCGTGGCCGCAGCCTTTGGTCCCTTCGCGGTGCTCTTGCTCGAACCCCGGGCCGACGGCTTCGGCTTCGAGGTGGCGGCAGACGTCCTCTTGGATGCCGCCGCCGACCGCCCGGTCGCCGATTGGCCCTTGGCAGACCTGCCCTTTGCAGAAGCGGGGATCGCTTTGTCAGGCGCCTTCGACTTGCCGCTGGCCGTCGCCGCCCGTGGCTTGGCCGTCGTCTTGCCCGATGGCGCGGCCGACTTCGGACGTCGTCCGGACGCCGCCTTCTTTGCCGATGTCGCCGCTCTGGTCGAGGCCGACTTCGTCCCACCGCTTCCCTTGCGGGGCGTTGGGCGCGGGGCCTTCGCGGCGCTCGCCTTTCCGTTCTTCGTGGCGGCTCCCGCCGCCTTCGAAGCCGCTGCCGCCACCGCCTTGCCCGCTTGATTCTTGCCTGCCTTGGTGCCCTTGGCCGATGTCGCTGCCATCTTCCCTCGCTTCGTTCCGGCGCCCTTGGGCGTGCGTGCCTTCGACGATGACACCTTGGAACCTGCCGATCCGGATGCCCGCCCGGCGACCTTCTTCGAGGTCGAGCGAGACGTCGATCGATTGGTTGCGGAAGCGGTCTTCTTCTTGGCCACGGGCAGCCCTTCCAAGTCCGATGGGTTGAGTTCCGGGCCCCGTCAGGGCCCGATTTGCGGGCCGGATGCTGGCGCCGATAGCGTCTTCCCCACCGAAGGTCCCGTCTCAGGGAGGCGGCAGGGGAGCCAATCGCCGCAAAGCAGTCGTGAGAAATGGGAAAACGATAGCGTCCGACCCCCCGGTCTGTCAAACGAATAGACGCCGTTCGGAGCCACCCCCAATGGCGCCGGCTAGCCCTCGACGCAGCCCATCTTCCGGAACTTCTCGTACCGACGACGCGTCAACGTCTCGGGCTTCAGGCGCTTGAGCTCGCGGAGTTTCTCGACGACCCATCCCGCCAGCCGGTCGGCCATCTCCTGCGGATTGCGGTGGGCGCCGCCGGGCGGCTCCTCCAGCACCTCGTCGACGAGGCCGTTGCGAAGGTTGTCGCGCGCCGTCAGGGCGAGCGCCGAGGCGGCGGCATTGTTGGTCTGTTCGTTGGCAGCCTTCCACAGGATGGCGGCACAACCCTCGGGACTGATGACCGAGTACCACGAATGTTCGAGCATGGCCACGCGATCGGCGACCGCGATGCCGAGGGCACCGCCCGAACCGCCCTCGCCGATCACCACGCTGACGATCGGGGTGCGCAGCCGGCTCATCTCGCGCAAGTTCACCGCGATCGCCTCCGCGATGCCGCGCTGCTCGGCTTCGATGCCCGGGTAGGCACCGGGCGTGTCCACGAGGGTGACGATCGGAAGCCGGTACTTCTCCGCGAGCTTCATTTTCAAGAGGGCCTTGCGGTAGCCCTCCGGGTGGGCGCAGCCGAAATGGCAGGCGATCTTCTCCGCCGTGGACTTGCCCTTCTGGTGTCCGACCAGCAGCACCTTCGTGGACCCGATCAGGGCGAAGCCGGTCACGATCGCGTGGTCGTCGCCGAAGCGGCGATCGCCGTGCAGCTCGCAGAAGTCGCGGCACATCATCCGGATGTAGTCGAGGGTCTGCGGTCGGGCGGGGTGGCGGGCCACGCGGACCGTCTGCCAGGGAGAGAGGGCCGAGTAGGTCTTCTGAAGGAGGCGGCTGCGCGTTTCCGACAGCGCGCGGATCTCGTCCTCGAGGTCCGCGGCATTCTGTTGGCTGCGGATGGCCTCGATCTGTCGTTCGATCTCAACGACCGGCTCCTCGAAGTCGAGCGTGTAGGAGCCGGCGTAGCCGATGGTGGACATGGCGAGAGTATAGGAAAGCCCGGGATGGTCGAAGCACAGGTCGGCGTGCTACCGTGCCGACGGGCGCCTGGGCATCCAGCCCCGCGGTTCGCCTCCGTTCCGGTTCAGCATTCCGATTCAGCGCGATGCACACTGCGACCATCTCCTACGCCCACGACGACCTCGAGCTCGAGGGGTACGTCGCGCATCGTTCGGACGCGCCCGATGGACTGCCAGTGGTTCTCGTGGCCCACGCGTGGGGCGGCCTTGACGCGTTCGCCCAAGGCAAGGCGGAGGCGCTCGCGGCTCTAGGCTACATCGGCTTCGCGATCGACATGTACGGCAAGGGCCGGCGCGGCGGCACGCCGGAGGCGAACCGCGCCCTCATGACGCCGCTGGTGGACGACCGACGACTGCTTCGCGACCGGATCGGCGCTGCGGTGAACGAGGCGAAGCGCCTGCCGTGCGCCGACCCGCACCGGATTGCCGCGATCGGCTTCTGCTTCGGCGGCCTGTGCGTGCTCGACCTGGCCCGCGCCGGCCTCCACGGCGTGCGAGGCGTGGCGGCGTTCCATGGCCTGCTCTCGCCCCCGAGCATCGGACCGCAGGCGGAGATGGCAACCAAGGTGCTCGCGCTCCACGGCTTCGACGATCCCATGGCGCCCCCCGAAGCCGTCCTCGCCTTCGCGAAGGAGATGACGCAGGCGAAGGCGGATTGGCAGATGCACATGTACGGCGGGACGATGCACGCGTTCACGAATCCCGCAGCGAGCGCGCCGGCGAACGGCCTCCAGTACGACGCGGTCGCCGACCGGCGCTCCTGGGCGGCGATGCGGTCGTTCCTCGAGGAGTGCTTTCGGGAATAGGGACGGGAGCAGCCGCACGACGACGGTTCGATCGCGCCACGGCTTCCCCTGGACCCTCGATGCCTTGATGCCTCGGTGCCTTGATGCCTCCTCGCCGAGCGCCCGCTGCACCCCTGGGCTCCGAATTACCCTTCCACCTCTTCGTTTGCCAGCGCGGCGACGGCCTGCCGCAGGCGACGGTGTCGATCGAAGCGGCGCACGAAGTCCGACTCGCGCTGGCCGCCCTTGGCGCGGACGACGTCGCGGAGGGCATGGCGATCCGCGGCGGGCCAACGGCCGACGCCGGGCAGGGCCATCACCAGCGGCGCCCAGCGCGTCCAGGCGACGCGTTCACCGGGGTTCAGGGAGCGAAGCGAGCGCAGGCCGAGGAGGCGGGCCGCTTCGTCGGCGCACGTTTCGATCCCCATCTCCCGGTCGGCGCCGAAGCGGTCGGCGAGGTACCTCGTCACGTGCAGGCCGATGTTGCCGAGGGAGATCTCGCCCAGCACGGCGCGGCGCGGTCGTCCGATCTCAAGGAACATGTAGTCGGCCGCAAGATCGTTGAGACGCGGTCGGCTCGTCCGGTGCTCCGGGTCCCTTCGCATGGCGGCGAGCTCCTGGCGCACAAGCCGCTTGATCGCCGGATCCCGTGGGCGGAACCCGAGCTTGTAGTAGAACCACCACGCGCCGGAGGCCTGGCCCTCCGCGTTGTCATGGCCAAGCTGGTAGGGATCGACGGCGAAGCTGTCGGCGCCGAAGAGGTGCTTCACCGTGGCGAGCACCCGGGCGTAGTTCCGGGCCGCCTCGGCGCCGCGAAAGGTCTCGAACACGTTGTACGCAACCTCGGCGGAGTTGAAGAACGCGCTGCACAGCACGTATCCGATCGGAACGCCGTTGTTGAGCGTGAGGAATCCGTACACCGCCTCCAACATCAGGCGACGCTCGGGCACGGCTCCCATGCAGGCGAACTGGAGGCCGTCGCCGAAGTCGATCATGCGCACATCGCCGTCGTCCGCATTCAGGAACACGAGGAGATCGCGGTGTCGCGGCACCATGCAGCCGTTCGCAAGGTCGATCAGCTTCCGACCTTCGCGACGGTCCACCGGGCGCACGCGCGGCCTGGCGGCTGCGATCGCCTTTCGCAGGTCCGGTCGCGAGCGTTCGAGCGGCGTCGTTCGGAACACGATCGGCGATCCGGGCCAGCGCTCGGCCGTCCGCGCCGGGGTGGTCGGCCCCGGCTTCAGCGTCACGGGGACATCGAGATCCTCGTAGAGCAGCTCGCGCAGCGGCTGTTCGACGGGAAGGGCGGAGAAGCGTCGGATCAGGAATGCGGCGTCGGTCCCCGCTGCGCCCTTGAGCCGATCGATCCATTCCCGGCTCGAGAAGGCGAAGGTGTCGAGGCCCGGCGTCTCGCAGTAGGGCATGAGGACCTCGAGAAGCCGCTGCACGCGGTCCTTCCGCTCCCAGGCCGGCCAGTCGATCGCCAGTCGATCGGGCCAGCGCTCGACGAGCCACCGCGCGGTGAGCCAAAAGAACGGGAAGTTCAGGTCGGTGCCGGCAATGCCGCTGTCGGCCAGCGCCTTCCGATGTCGGCGCAGGTCCGGCCGCGCGGCAAACGAGCCGGCCAGGCGCTCCGCGATGGACAGGACGCGGTCGTTCTGCGGGTAGGCGCGAAGAAAGCAAAGCATCTCGTGCAGTGCCGCCACCTCCTTGGCGGTCTCGAGGCGGCGCCGCTCGAGCCGTTCCAGCAGGTCTGCCTTGCGGGTCGCGGTGCCATCGTTGAAGTCGAACTTGAGGGCAAGCAGCGTGCGAAGATCGATGGAGGCGGAGGAAGCGGACACGGACGGGTTCTCCAACGTGACCTGGGATGGACTGCGGAGTGCGGACGAACGATCAGCGGCGACGACCTCGATGGCCCTTGCCGCCTCTGCCGCCCCCGCCCTTGCCTCGTCCGCCTCGTCCGCCTCCCGCCTTGCCCCCGCCGCCCGGCGGGCGACGATGCACCTTGCGTCCGCGGCGGTCATCGACGTGCTCGGCGGCACGATCCGCCGCGTCGGGAACAATGGCCGGGCGCTCCGGAAGACGGGTGATCGCCAGGTCCATCTTCCGTTCCGGCAGGTTGATGGCGGCGATGCGGACCCGCACCAGGTCGCCCAGGCCGATCGAGGCGCCGCTCCGCTGGGCGGTCATGCGGCCGGTGTGTTCGTTCAGCACCCAACGATCGGGTCGATCCCCGCTCGACGGCAGGTCGCTCGACTTGACCAGGCCGTCCACGAGGAAGCGCTGGAGCGATACGAAGACGCCCGCGCCGCCGAACCCGGTGATGATCGCCTCGAACTCGTCGCCCAGGTGCTCGTCCTGGAGGAACTGGAGCACGAGGAACGTCCGCAGTTCCCGCTCCGCCTCCTCGGCGGAGACCTCGGTCTCGGTGCAGTGGCGACCCAACTCGATGAGCTCGGCCTCGTCGAGCACCCGCTCGTCTTCCACGAGCCGGCGGGCAACCTCGCGTCGGCGCTTTCCACTGGGCTGCTTGGTGCCGTTGTCGGTGAGATCGAGGTAGGCCTGGAGGGCTCGGTGAACGGCGAGGTCGGGGTAGCGCCGGATGGGGCTCGTGAAGTGCGTGTAGTGTTCCGAGGCCAGCGCGTAGTGCCCGATCTGCGCCGGGCTGTACACCGCCTTCGCCAGCGTGCGGAGCACCGCGAAGTGGATCGCCCGCGCCGAGGGAGTGTCGCGCGTCGAGGCGAGGAGCGCTTGGATGTCCGAGCGACTCGGTTCGTCCGGGAGGCGGAACTTCACCAGGCGAGCGAACGTGCGGAGCTCCTCGATGTCGCCGTAGACGGGGTCGGGGTGCACGCGGCGAATGAGCGGAATGCCGAGATCGGCGAAGATCCGGGCGAGGGCCTCGTTCGCCTCGACCATGAACATCTCGATGATCGTGTGGGTGAACGCGTCGTCCTCCGGCTGCGCGTCTGCGACCCTGCCGTCCTTGTCGAAGACCAGCTCGACCTCGGGCAGGTTGAGCGTGATCATGCCGTCGGCGATGCGCCGCTTCTTGAGAATCCGAGCAAGCCGGTCGCTCAACCGGAGCGCCTCGAGGAGTTCGGGGCTGTACACCGGATCGGTGCGGGCGTGCTTCCGCGCTTCGTCGACGTTTCCGTCGATCAAGGCCTGGGCCTCGAGGTAGGTGAGTCGCTTGGCGGAGCGGATGGCGGTGGTCGCCGGGCGTTGCCCGATCACCCGTCCCTTGCCATCGAAGTCGATGAACACGGACTTGGTGAAGCGGGTCACGCCTTCCTGAAGCGAGCACACGCCGTTGCTCAGCGCCTCGGGGAGCATGGGAATCGTCAGGCGCGGAAGGTAGACGCTGTTGCCGCGCTCCCGCGCCTCCTCGTCGAGCGGTCCGTTCCGGGGCACGAAGTGCGAGACGTCGGCGATGTGGATGCCCAGCCGCCACGTGTTCTCCGCGGCGTTGTGTTCGATCGAGATGGCGTCGTCGTAGTCCTTCGCGTCCGGAGGATCGATCGTGAAGATGAAGGTCCCGGTGAGATCCTGCCGATCCTCGGCCGAGACCCGGGACGGCCCTTCGGACTCGCGCTCGAATTGCCGCGCCGCCTGCAGCGCCTGCTGCATGACCTCCTCGCTGAACTCCGTGCGGAGTCCGTGCGAGGCGATGACGGCGGATGTCTCCACATCGGGCCGGCCCGCCTCGCCGAGCACGCGGAGCACCACGCCCTCGGCGGACATGCCGTCCTCGGGGTACTGAAGCACCGCGAACACGACCTTGTCGCCGGGCTTCGCGTTCTTGGCCTCCGCGTCGCGCACGACGACCGGTTCCCGAAGCACGCGCCCATCGGGCTGGACGAGCCACGTCTTGCCGCGCTGGGAAAGCGTGCCCACGAACTCGCTGCGTCCGCGCTCGAGCACCTCGACCACCCGTCCCTGCACGCCTTGACCCTGCTCCCGCCGCCCCGACTTGCGCACCACCTTCGCCCGCACGCGGTCGCCGCTCACGGCATCGCCCAGAGCGCCGGGCGGAATGAAGAGGGCACCGAAGCGGTGGGGCGTGGCCGGCTCCACGAAGCCGAAGCCGCGCGGGTTGACCTTCAGAACGCCCTCCACCTCGTTTCCGAACGCGGGCAGGCGAATGCGATCGTCGTCGCCGAGTTCGAGCAGGCCTTCGTCGACGAGCTGGTCGATGGCGCGATCGAAGGCCTTCCGATCGTCGGGCGCGATCCGCATCTCGCGCGCGAGATCGCTCGCCAGGGAGGGTCGATAGGTGTCGTGCGAGAGGTGGTCGAGGATGCGGAGGCGGTAGCGAAGTGGCATTCGGAACGCAGGGTACCGCCCGGTGCGGGGAAGTGCCGCCCCGGCCCGTCGAGACGGGTACGCTTCGAGGCGGTCCACCGAAGGTTGCGTTGGACGCCGCCGTTGGACCCCAGGCGAGAGCTCATGCGCGGACTCACCGATCGCACCTTCGAGCCGGAGCGGATGGACGACCCGGCGATCCCGCGGGCGGAGCTCGAGGAGGCGTTTCGATTCATCCGGCGGGTGAACCGGCGCCTGGGCGGCGCGAAGGCGTTGCTTCAAGCCCTCGATCGGATCACGCGGGGCTGGCCCCGCGGGCGCGAGTTGAGCATGATCGACCTCGGAGCCGGCTGCGCCGACATTCCATTGGCGGTTGCGGCGTGGGCCGATCGGCGCCGGCGGCCGGTGCGGATCGTGGCGGTGGACAATCACGAGAAGACGTTGGCGATCGCCCGCGACGCCGTCGCGTCCGAACCGCGGATCACGCTCGCCGAAGCGGACGCGCGGCGACTCCTCGACATCTTCGATCCCGGCGCCTTCGACGTGGCCCATGCCGGGATGTTCCTGCACCACCTTGCCGACATCGAGGTGGTCACGGTGCTGCGCATCATGCAGCGGCTTGCGCGGGCCGTGGTGTGGAACGACCTGACCCGCGACGCGGTGAGCAAGCTGGGCGTGCGTCTGCTCACCATCGGCACGCCGGCCGTCGTCCGTCATGACGCGATCGTCAGCGTCGCCAAGGGATTCACCCGGCGCGAGGCGATCGACCTCGCGAAGCGGGCCGGACTTGAGCAGATCGAGTATCGGCGATACCTCTTCGGGCGGTTCGTGGTGGTGGGGAGCGCGTAGGAGCGATCCCAACCCGCTTCGCTCCTTGGATCTTCCTCCCTTCTACTTCTACTTTCTTCTATTCTCGGCCATGCACTCTTCGGCCACCCGGGGCTTCTTCTCGGCCACGGGCTTCTTCTCGGCCACGCACTCTTCGGCTGCCCTCGCCACGGCTTCTTCTCGGCCACGCACTCTTCGGCTGCCCTCGCCAAGTCGGCGTAAGACCCAG
>JAGQOG010000011.1 GCA_020427695.1 Phycisphaerales bacterium | reverse complement strand
TCGGACTCGTGGCACCCTCGGACGCGTGGCACGCTCGTCATTCCGAACGAGGGTCGTCCCCCAGACCCCCAGACTTGGCATCCGGGGTCGAATCGCTACAATCCGCGATTCGCTCCAAACGAGGAACACCGCCGTGTACGCCATCATCGAAGACAGTGGAACCCAGATCAAGGTCTCGCCCGGCGACGTTGTCGAGATCGATCTCCGCGACGGCGAGCTCGGGAGCGCCCTCACGTTCGACCGCGTGCTCGCCATCGGCGGCACGGACTCGGGCAAGCCGGCCCGCCTCGGCACGCCGTACCTCAGCGGTGCGTCGGTGAGCGCCGAGATCGTTGATCACATCCAGGGCGACAAGGTCGTCACGATCAAGTACTCGCGGCGCAAGGGTCAGCGAACGAAGAAGGGCCACCGTCAGCTCTATACGACGGTGAAGATCGGGGACATCAAGGGCTGAGGCGGGGCGCGGGTGCGCACGCAGTCGCTGAGGACGGCCGGCGGTAGCCGGCCGGATTCTTGGCGGGCCGACCCGGCTGCGCCGGGAATCGACCCGCAATCGAATTGGATGACACCAGCCGGACGTCGGATCGCGTGCGTGGCGGTTCGGGCGCGGGTGTGCCACCGACAGGCGGAGTGGAACGAAGTGGAACGTAGCCTGTCGGTGCGGCGTCGGACCGTTCCCACGCTCGCGGCGCAGCGGGCGCGCTGCGCACTGACTGCCCGCAAACCCGGGCAATCAGTGGCACACTTGTTGTTGGGGAGCCTGCGCGGCGGCGAACATCCGAAGTTCGGTGCGGTCGACCAACACGTAGCGCGATTCGCCGAAGACGTCGGTCACGATCTGGCTGGCGGCCTGGCGATAGCGCAGGGCCATGATCTCGTCGCGGCTGGCGGTAAGGCGTCCGGTGAGGATCGATGGCGTCAGAAGGTCCTTGAACCCCGGGGTGCTCGCGAGGAGCGACATCGACGCCTCCTCGATGTCGAGCGTCAGCTTCTTGCCTTCGGGCTTGCCCTTCACCCAGGCGAAGCCCGCGCCGCCGTACACGCCCACCTCGCCGTCGGCGAAGACCACGTGGCGAATGGACACGTTCGTCGCGGTCGCGTCGACCGGCGTGCGCCCCGCCTTGGGGAGCCACATCAGCTCGACGTGCATGATCTGTCCGACGCGCGGTCGGCCCTGGAGGAGGTCGTCGAGCGGCACGTCGCTGAGGTAGAACGAGGTGCCGGCGTCGGCCGGCCGGAAGAACGCCTGGCTGAAGGCGCACTCGAGCTCGACGGGCTGGTCGGTGACCGATCGGACCATGAGGTTGCCCGGCGACTTCGGCGTGAAGCAGCCGCCGAGGAGGAGCGCCGCGCCAAGCGCAGCGGCCAGTGCGGATCCGAGGCGCAGGCCCCGGGCGGTCGATCGGGAGTGATGGTGGGCTGCCGGCATGTCGGACGCGAGGATCAGGAACCGACCTGGCTACCGATGCGCGGCGCGCGGGTGCCGGAAGCGAAACGGTCTTCGAGCGACGCGGTGCTCTCGCTGACGGGCTCGTGCTCGATGCCGAGGATGCGCAGTGCATCGCGCTCGACGATCGCACGGACGGCGGCCCGCGAGACGGCGGGCAACTGGGTGCCGATGGCGATCGTGTTGACGGAGTAGAGCTGCTCGATCGCCTTGGCCGGCGCCTCGAACGGGAAGCCGGATCCGAAGAGGAGCCGGTCCATCACACCGAGGGAACTCGCCGCGAGCAAGGCGTTGAACAGTTGCCAGGGGCGCGAAACCACGCCCGACACCTCGGCGTAGACCCGCGCGTGCTTGCTCAGAAGCACCATGGTCTCGTCGACCCAAGGGAAGCCGAACTCGCCGATCACGATCGGCAGGGAGGGGAAGGTGCGAGCCACCTCGTCCCAAGCTGTCGGCCGGCCGAACTCGAGCATGGAGGAGGGGATCAGCGGGCTCCCCGAGAGCACGAAAAGGGGGAGCCGACGCTCGGCGCACCGTTCGTAGACCCGCATCGCCAGACTGTGGGACGGGTGGAACCCCTGGGCCACCGGGCTGACCGAGATGGCCGACAGACCCAACTCGACGGCGTGATCGACTTGGGCCTCGGGCTCGGGCCCCATGGGATCGACCGCCCCGACGCCGATGCGCCGCTGTGGATCGGAGCGGACCACCTCGGCCACGAACTCGTTGGGGATATGGGCCCCCAGCCGTTCCGATCGGCAGCCATGCACCAAGGCCACGTCCACGCAGTTCATCGCCCGGTCGAGGGCCGGAGCCGAGGCGTCCAGGCGCACCCAGCGTTCGGCATGCCGAACATCAAGGTGTCGGGCCGTCTCCTGGCCGAATTGTTCGAGGCTTGACCAGACTCGGGTATGGACGTCAATGACCATGCGGTGAGAATCCCGTGCGGCGTGCCCAACATCCTAGGTCTTGGGGACCGAGACCACAACAGGCACATTTCCGGGGGGTCGAAGGGGGGGCGAAGGAGGGTGCCACGGCCTTCCAGGCCGT
>JAGQOG010000195.1 GCA_020427695.1 Phycisphaerales bacterium | reverse complement strand
TGCCTTGATGCCTTGATGCCTTGATGCCTTGATGCCTTGATGCCTCTCACTGATCATGCCCCACCATCTCCGGCATCTTGTGGCCGGCGTCGCGCAGGGTCTTCTCGCGGCGGGCCATCTCGAGATCGTGCTCGACCATCATCCGGGCGAGATCCTCGACGGTGGTCGTCGGAACCCAGCCGAGCTTCTCCTTCGCCTTGCCGGCATCGCCGAGGAGCTGTTCCACTTCGGCGGGGCGGAAGTAGCGGGGGTCCACCTCGACGAAGTCGTTGTAGTCGAGCCCGACCTCGCCGAATGCGAGCTCGCAGAAGGTGCGCACCGAGATCATCTTCCCCGTGGCGATCACGTAGTCGTCGGGCTCGGGCTGCTGGAGCATGAGCCACATGGCCTGCACGTAGTCGCCGGCGTAGCCCCAGTCCCGGAGGGCGTCGAGGTTGCCGAGGTAGAGCTTCTTCTGCATGCCCAGCTTGATGCGGCCGACGGCGCGGGTGATCTTGCGGGTAACGAAGGTCTCGCCGCGACGCGGGGACTCGTGGTTGAAGAGAATGCCGCAGGAGGCGTGCATCCCGTAGGACTCGCGGTAGTTCACGGTGATCCAGTGCGAGAAGACCTTGGCGCAGCCGTAGGGCGAACGCGGGTAGAAGGGCGTGGTCTCCCTCTGGGGGACCTCCTGCACCTTGCCGAACATCTCCGACGAGCTCGCCTGGTAGAACCGAACCGATCGGCCGCGCCGCTGCTCGTGCACCCGCACCGACTCGATGAGCTTCATGGTGCCCGTAGCATCGACATCCACCGTGTAGACCGGCTGGTCGAAGCTCACGCGGACATGGCTCTGGGCCCCGAGGTTGTAGACCTCGTCGGGATCGACCTTGTCGAGGATCGCCGAGAGGCTGGCCGCGTCGGTCAGGTCGCCGTAGTGCAGGAAGAGCCGCGTGCCCGCCTCGTGCGGATCGCGGTAGATGTGGTCGAGCCGCTCGGTGTTGAAGCTCGCGGAACGGCGGATGATGCCGTGGACCTCGTAGCCCTTGGCCAGCAGGAGCTCGGCGAGATAGCTGCCGTCCTGGCCGGTGATCCCGCTCACCAGGGCCTTCGGGCACGTTCCTGCGCTCTTGGATGTGGTCATGGAGGGTGCTCGTGATGGTCCGCGGCAGTGCCGGAGACCCGGGACGGTGGTGATTCGGCTGGCCGATTCGATCGCCCGGGCCGTGGCGACGGCCGTTGCCGCCGATGGCGGCATCGGCTGCTTTCGACCGCCGATCCAGCCGATCCATCCGGTCGCGGAAGGCCGCGACGGCAATACGGCCTCGCCGCCGCGCCAGTTTAGTCGATTGTTCGAAAGACCATCGACGATCGAATCGTCTTGGTGAAGGGACGAAGGGACGGAGGGGGCGCTGATCGGACCAGGCTGGTGGAGGTTCGCCGCGAGAATCAGACGACTCGCCGGTTGGCAGTTCCCTTTGTCCCTTCGTCCCTCCTCCTCCCTTCAAGCCGCGTTCCCCCCAGGACGATCGGTATAACCTCACGATTCCCCCTTTGGCGGTTCCGGGGTCGTCGCGCGACGTGGCGCTCGATGATCGCGGGACTTGGAGCGTGCGTGCCGATGGATCTCTCGAGCAAGCGGATCGTGGTCACCGGCGGGGCCGGATTCCTCGGGCGGGCGGTGGGCGAGCGGCTTGCCGCCCGTGGCTGCGGGACGGTCCTCGTCCCGCGCCGGGCCCAGTTCGACCTGACCCACGAGGCCGACGCCGCGCGGATGTACGCCGAACTCCGGCCGGAAGTCGTCATTCACCTCGCGGCCGAAGTCGGCGGCATCGGCGCGAACATGGCCAATCCCGGACGGTACTTCTTTGCGAACATGGCCATGGCCCTCCATCTCGTCGAGCAGGCCCGGGTGGCGGGGCTCGAGAAGTTCGTGCAGGTGGGGACCATCTGTGCGTACCCGAAGTTCACCCCCGTGCCGTTCCGCGAGGAGGACCTCTGGAACGGCTACCCGGAGGAGACGAACGCCCCCTACGGCGTGGCCAAGAAGGCGGCCATGGTGATGCTCGACGGCTACCACCGCCAGTACGGACTGCGCGGCGCCTATGTCCTGCCGGTCAACCTCTACGGCCCCTACGACAACTTCGATCTCGAAACGTCGCACGTGATCCCGGCCCTGATCCGCAAGTGCGTGGACGCGGTGAACCGCGGGGCCGCGTCGATCGAGTGCTGGGGGACGGGGAAGGTGAGTCGAGAGTTCCTCTACGTGGACGACGCCGCGGAGGGCGTGGTGCGGGCGGCGGAGGTGATGGACGAACCGGTGCCCGTCAACCTCGGCACCGGCATGGAGATCACAATCAAGGATCTTGTCGAGCTGATTGCGCGCCTGACGGGCTTCAAGGGCCGCATCGAGTGGAACGCGAGCAAGCCCGACGGCCAGCCCCGACGGTGCCTGGACACCTCCCGAGCCAAGCGGTTGCTGGGATGGGAGGCGAAGGTCGGCTTCGAGGAGGGCCTGCGTCGGACCATCGACTGGTGGCGGTCGCACTCGGCCTGACACGACCGTTGCGCTGTCGGGACATCACTCATGCGCGTTCTCCTCATCAACCAGGTGTTTCACCCCGACGTCGCCGCCACGGCGCAGCACGCGCACGACCTGGCCCGCCATCTCGTGGCGCATGGACACGAGGTGGAGGTGATCGCCTCCCGCAGCCTCTACGGCTCGACCGGGGCGATGCTGCCGCGGCACGAGGTCGTGGACGGCATCGAGGTGAATCGCGTCGGCCGGAGCATCTTCGGCAAGGCTGGTCTCGCGGCCCGGGCGGCGGACTTCGCGCTCTTCTACGCGGCGGCGGCGCTCAAGTCGCTTCGTGTTCGGCGCCCCGATGTGGTCGTGTGCTTCACCACGCCGCCCTTCATCGCGCTCCTGGGATGGGCGCTCCGCGGCCTCCGTGGGTGCCGCTTCGTGTACTGGGTCATGGATCTCTATCCCGATCTGCCCATTGCGTGTGGCGCGATGAGGGAGAACGGGCTGTTGGCCCGCATCCTCGAACGGGTGAACCGGTTCTGCCTCCGCCATGCGGACCGCGTCGTGGTTCTTGGCCGGTGCATGCTCGAGCGCGTGCGCGACAAGGGCGTGGACCACGGCCAGGTCGTGCACATCGGCGTCTGGTCCGACCAGGCGGAGGTGAAGCCGATCGAGCGGAGCGCCAATCCGTATCGTGTGGAGTGGAACCTCGGCGATCGCTTCGTCGTGATGTACTCGGGCAACTTCGGGCTGGGACACGACGTTCGCACCATGTGCCAGGCGGCCGAGCGGCTTCAAGGCGACGACCGCATCCGCTTCGTCTTCGCCGGCGGCGGAAAGCGCAAGGCCGAGGTCGAGGCGTTCGTGCGCGAGCACCGGCTCGCCAACGCCGTGCTGGCGCCGTACCAGCCGCGTGAGCGGCTGGATGCGTCGCTGAGCTGCGCCGACCTCCACCTCGTGAGCCTCTCCGAGGGCGTCGAGGGGATCATGGTGCCGTGCAAGCTCTTCGGAGCGATGGCTGCGGGGCGTCCCACCGTGTTCATCGGGCATCCATCGAGCGAGATTGCCCGCGTGCTCGAGGAGCACGGAGCGGGGGCGGCGGTACGGCAGGGGGACGTCGAGGGACTCGTCGCGACGATCGCGTCGCTGGTCGAGGACGGCGAGCGGCGCCGGGCGATGGGCGCCAGGGCGAGAACGGCGCTCGGAGCGGCCTACGACCGCGACGCCGCGTGCGAGCGCTGGCGGATCCTGCTCGAGGAGACGGTTGGAGCGACCGGGGCAACGGCCCCCGGAGCGAACCATGTTGCAGGCCCCGCGGAGGCCAAGGAGCAGCAGTGCTGACCAAGTACGTTTTCATCCAGAACGACCCGTTCTACCTGCCGAAGGTGCTCGACAAGTTCCTCCGGGAGTTCGCCGACTCGACCGCCGGCGTGAACATCCAGTCGGTGGCGCAGGGCAAGCGCAGCGTCTTCCAGACGGCGCTGGACCTGTACCGCATGTACGGCTTCCGCTACTTCCAGTGGAAGCTTCGAAGCTACCTCTGGCGCAAGCTGATGGGGAAGATCCAGAACGACCTGCTGGGATCGACGCGCCGCTGCTGGTCGGTGCGGGCGGTGGCCCGGAAGTACGGCGTCGAGGTCACGGAGGCGGTGGACGTCAACAGCGAGGCGTTCCTGAGTCACCTGCGCGAGCGCGGCGTGGACTTCATCGTATCGATCTCCGGCACCCAACTCTACCGCAAGGCGCTGCGCGAGCAGACCGCCAAGGGAATCGTCAACTGCCACGGCGCGCTGCTGCCCGCCTACCGCGGGCTCATGCCGAGCTTCTGGACGCTGGCCAACGGCGAGAAGGAGGGCGGCGTCACGGTGCACTTCGTCGATGCGAAGCTCGACAACGGCCCGATCGTGGTCCAGCGAAGGTACCGGCTGCATCCCCGCGACACGCTCGAGGACGTGATGGCCCGCTCCAAGGACCTCGCGGCGGAGGCGATCATCGAGTGCGTTCGCCTCGTCGAGGCGGGCGACCCGCCGCTCATGGAGAACGACGCCTCGAAGGCGACGCACTTCTCGATGCCCACCCGCGAGGACCTGGCGCGATTCAGGGCGAACGGGCACCGGTTCGTCTAGGAGGACGGCTAGGGTGATGGCACGGACCCAAAGCCGGGTCCGGGATCGGCGCGATCGTTGGACACCATGGCGATGGAACGAACCGGACTCGTCAACGCGCTCAGCTTCGACATCGAGGACTGGTTCCACATGGTGGAGGTGGACGCGGTCTCCGATCCCGAGGAGTGGCCATCGCTGCCCACGATCGTGGAGCGCCACACCGACTGGATCGTGGAGACCGTCACGGCCGCCAAGGTGCGGGCCACGTTCTTCGTCCTCGGGTGGATCGCCGAACGCCACCCCGCGATGGTGCGGCGCATCGCCGAGGCGGGACACGAACTTGCCACGCACTCCCATTGGCATCGGAAGGTCTACGAACTCGACCCCGAATCGTTCCGGGAGGACATGCGCCGTTCGATCGACGCCATCGAGTCGGCATCGGGCGCGAAGGTGCGCGGGTTTCGGGCGCCGTCCTTCTCGATCACGCCGGGCACCGAATGGGCGTTCGACGTGCTTCACGACCTGGGGCTCTCCTACGACGCGAGCCTCTTTCCGACCGCCAGGGGCCACGGCGGCTATCCGTGCCCGCTCGAGGCGCATCCGTTCACGGCGGCGCCGAGCGGGCGCCCGATGCCCGAACTGCCCATGAGCGTGATGTCGATCGGCGGGAAGCGGGTGGCCTTCTCGGGCGGCGGCTACATGCGGCTCTTCCCCGAGTGGCTCATCCGGCGCGGCTTCGAACAGCTCCACCGCGCTGGCCGTCCGGTCGTGGTCTACCTGCATCCGCGCGACTTCGCACCGGAGTGTCCGCGCGTGCCGATGCCCCTGAAGCGCCGCTTCAAGTGCTATGTCGGTCTCGGGTCGGCGCAGCGCAAGCTCCGCATGCTGCTCGACCGGTACCGATTCGACACCTGCGCAGCAGTGCTCGGTCTCGAACGGCAGGCGGACGCCGCCTGAACCACGCTCGATCGTGCCCGATCCGCCACACCGTCCAGATCCGATTCCCACGGGATTCTCGGACGCGCTGCGCCGGAGTTCCATCGGCGCTTGGGATCGTTGCACGGGGTCCCGCCCCGTGTATCGTGTACCGCGGCGGCTCGACGGCGAAGTCGAGCGAGAGGAGAAGCGACATGAGCGTTCGAGGCGTGATTCTGGCGTTGCTGGCGGCACCGGCGGCCTTGGCCGCGGAGACATGGGACTTCACGATCGATCCCGGGCAGAGCAGCGCCACCCAGTCGCTGTCGGTTTCGGCGCCCCTTGGCGGCACGTTCATCGGCGACTACGACGCCGTCGACAACCCCGCGGGCACGCAGACGCGGCCCGGGCTCTTCGGCGGCAGCGGCAACAACCCGATCGACTACACGGCCACGATCCTCGGAGACGTGGACGCCGAAACGCCGCCCAGCGGCACGTTCACGCTCGTGGTGGACGAGAAGTCGCTCTCGGTGTCGATCGAAGGCCTTGCCGTCGATCTCCTCGGCGGACAACCCGTTGGCTTCGGCGTGACGCTCGAGATCATCTACAGCTCGTTCCACACGGTGAACCCGACGGCCGTCTTCCCCGGTGGAATCGCCATTCCCATTCCCCTGGGCGACGTGGCCTCGATCGACGCGATCGACGCCACCCAAACCGGGACCGGTCTCGGAACGCTCACGCTCACGGGCCCCGGGCTGTACGACCTGGTGGCGGTGGTGCCCGTCGATCTCGTGATCTCCGCGACCGCGCTCGGCGGACCGATCGGCGACGGGACGCCGATTCCGGCGGCGCTGCCGATCGCCGGCGTGCTGGACCTGTCCGGGCGCTCGCCCACGCTCACCTTCACGAGCGGCAGCGCGTTGTCGCAGGACACGCCCGTGGACGGCGCCGGCTTCACCGACCTGCCGCAGGGCGTGCCGACGGTGCTTCCTCCGGGATCGACCGCCAATCTCCTGTTCAGCGGCACGATCGAATCGCTGGCACTCGAGGCCGCGAGCGACATCTCGATCGTCGCGATCGGCGCCCCGGCCTGCGCTCCGGCCGACCTCAACTGCGACGGCGTGGTGAATGGCGCCGACCTCGGCCTGCTGCTCTCGGCATGGGGCACATCGGGCCCCGGCGATCTCAACGGCGATGGCGTCGTGGACGGCGCCGATCTCGGCCTGCTGCTCGCGAGTTGGAGTTGACGGACGCGCTCAGTACTTCAAGTCGTGCCAGCTCTTGGCCAGCATGAAGTGTCCGCGCAGTTGCGCCGCGAGCGGTGCGTAGGTCGCGAGCGGCGCCTCGCTCTGCTGCATCCTCTGGACCGAGAGGCCCACGAGGGTGAGATGCGCGTTCCTTGATTCGCAGGCGATCACGCTCATCGGCGGCTCTTCCGAGACGATGACGTGCACGTCGGCATCCACGCGAAGCTCGCGGATCGTCTCCTTGAGGCTGGCGGTCGTCGACTCGACACCGGCCTCGCTGGGAATGATCCTCAGCAGCCGGATGCGGTGTCCGCGCCAGGCGGGATCCGCATGGATGAGGTACGCCAAGGTCAGCATGAACGAGCCGTTCTCCTTGGCGTACCACCAGACGTCGATCGTCTCCGTCAGGGTGGACTCGTCCTCCGCGTCGGCTTCGCCGAAGATGACGAGGTTCCGTTCGAGCTGGAGGATGCGGCTGATCGCACCGGCGAACATGGCCTGGTTGAGGCGGTCGTCGCTCCATCCGATCAAGACCGTGTTGGGTTCGAACTGGCCGAGGCCGGAAACCTGGAGCAGCGTCGATACGCCCTGTTCGAAGTCCTCCGCCACCACCACCTTCGCGATCGCGGAGAGCCGCTCCTCGCGAATGAAGCCATTGAGCGCCTCGGCGATCTTCCGCTGCCGCGGCAACAGCTCGGCCCAGTCGCCGGTGACCACCTGGGAAAGGAAGAGGAATCCGCGCCGGGCCTCGATCAGGTCGGCGAACTCGATGAGCCGCCGCCGCGACTTCGGGCTGCCGGCCAGCACGAGCACGATCGGGCGCCAGTTGCGCAGGTGCTGCCGCGACGAGATGTAGCGGAGCAGTCCCAACCGGGCGATCGAGAACCAGAACCCGCTGCGCACGTCGCCCCACGCGGTGTCGAGGCTGCGACGGGTCAAAAGGAAGTAGATCCCGCCGATCACCACCACGGCCACGATGGTGGCGGGAGCGCTGATCAGCACCATGACCGCCACGCATCCGGCGCCGCCGAGAAGCGACGCGAGCCAGTGCGTGCGGAACGTTGGCCGGAAGCTGGGATTCGAAACGAGCCGTTCGACGCCGGCCACGATGTTGAGCGTGCCGTAGGTGGCGAGGAAGAACATCGTGATGACGGGGGCGATCAGGTTGAGATCGCCGACGAGGACGCACGCCTCGGCAATGACGGCGCTCACCACCAGGGCGACCCGAGGCTCGTTCGAGCGGCCGATGCTCCGACCGAGGAATCGGGGTGCGACCTTGTCCAGCGCGAGGGCCTTCAAGGTGCGCGGCGCCGCGGCCAGGCTCGCGAGGGCAGAGGAGAGCGTGGCGGCCCAGAGGCCGACGTAGATCAGGGGCGGCACGCTCGCGATGTCGAGCAGGACGAGCGGATTCTCCTTGAGCGCCGCCCGGTCGGCGTTCAGGGCCACCCAGACCATCATCGCCGCGTAGACGACCAGCGTGGCCAGCACGGCGAGGATCGTGCCGCGGGGAATCGAGCGGGCCGGGTCCTTCAGATCGCCCGACAGGCTGACGCCCGACATGATTCCCGTGACCGCGGGGAAGAAGATCGCGAAGACCGGCCAGAAGTACACGCCCTCGTCGTACGCGGGCCGGAGCGTCGCCCCGGGATCGGCAACGGGGTGCCAGCCCGTGAAGATCGCGGCGAGCGAGGCGATCAGCAGCACGAAGATCACGTACTGCGTCTTCTCGATGATGCCCGCACCGAACCACGCGACCCCGAGGAAGAGGAGGAGCGCCGCGCTGCCCGCCACGCGTTCGTCGAGGTTCGGCAGCAGAAGCTGAAGCGACTCGGCGAAGCCGACGAGGTAGAACGCGACCGAGATCGCCTGGGCCAGGTAGAGCGGCACGCCGACCGCACCGCCGATCTCGAGGCCAAGACTGCGCGAGATGAGGAAGTACGCGCCGCCCGCGCCGACCGCGGTGTTGGTGGAGATCGCGGAGAGCGAGAGCGCCGTCAGCAGCGTGATGGCCTTGGCGATCAGCAGGATGACGATCGCCTGCACCAGGCCGGCCTGGCCGACCACCCAGCCGAGCCGGAGGAACATGATCACGCCCAGGATCGTCAGCACGTTCGGGACGAAGACGCCCCCGAAGGTGCCGAGACGACGCTGGGCGAGGACGGCACCGGGGGTGCTGGCCGTGGACATGGATCTCCTCGAGCGCCGCGCGGCTCGGGACGTCGGCGCCGGGCGAGGAGGGTACCACCCGGGACATGCGGACGCACCGCGGCTCGAGCGGGGCCGCGCGTCGCGCGGACCGTACGCGAGCAGATTGCTAAGGTAGTGACCCTCGCGACGCCGACTCCGAGCCCGCTTCCATGCCCACGCTTCGCCTTCTGAACACGCTCACCAAGACGACCGAACCGTTTCGTCCGATCGATCCGGGCGGTCGTCTGGTGCGGTTCTACAGTTGCGGACCGACGGTCTACGACTACGCCCACATCGGAAACTTCCGGTCGTTCCTCAACGCCGACGTCCTTCGGCGCACGCTCGAGCTGCTCGGCTTCGAGGTGCGCCATGTCATGAACATCACCGACGTCGGCCACATGACCGACGACGCGGCGGCGGACGGCGGCGGCGAGGACAAGATGCAGGTCGCCGCCCGGCGGCTGGCCGACGCCAAGAAGTCGGGCAAACTGCCGCCGGGCGTGGACATCGATCCTGGCGACCCGTACGCGATCGCCGACTTCTATGCCGACGCGTTCCTGGAGGACGCTCGCCAGCTGGGGCTCAAGGTCGCCGAGGAGGCCGTCGAGCATCCGGAGCTGATGCCGCGCCCGACGCAGTTCGTGAAGGAGATGATCGACCTCGTTTCGCGGTTGATCGAAGGCGGGCACGCCTACGTCGCGGCCGACGGCGTCGTCTACTTCGACGTCCGCTCGTACCCCGAGTACGGCCGCCTCAGCGGCAACACCCTCGACTCCCTCCGCGCCGGCGAGGGCGGACGGGTCAGCGAGACGAACCAGGCCATGAAACGGCATC
>JAGQOG010000194.1 GCA_020427695.1 Phycisphaerales bacterium | reverse complement strand
GGGGGCGGAGGGCATCGAGGCATTGAGGCATCGTCGACCGAAGGCATCGAGGCATCGAGGCATCAAGGCATCAAGGGTTGTGGGATGGGCGCATGGGCCGGAGGTTTGCAAGCCCTGCGCACGGACTGCCCCTGCGGGGCAACCCGTGGCACACGCGCCGATCACCAGGCGACCCAAGCACCCGTCTCTGAACCCTCGATGCCTTGATGCCTCGATGCCTTGATGCCTACCGACCCTCACTCCCCCCCCAACGCCGGTATCTCCAACTCCTGCGTGAGGCGCACGGGTCCGTCGGACTGGAAGACGCCCACGCGCACGGTCTTGCCGGCGAGCTTGGCGGCGCCGTCTGCGATCTGGAAGATCTTCTGGGCGCTCTGGCCCGGGGCGAGATCGGGGATGGCCTTGCGGAACTGCTGGAGATCGGGGGCGATGACGAACGCCTCCAGGCTGAGGTACTGGTCGGTGCGGTTCGTGATCGCATGGGTGAGCACAACGTCCGTCTTGCCGGTGGTGAGGTTCCGGGCCAGGCGCCACGTCACCTCGAGATCCACGCCGTCGAAGCCCACTTCGACGGGTGCCTCGAGCGTCACGGTGTACTCCCGGGTGGCGGCAAAGTGGGCCTCGACCTGCACCAGCTTGGTACCGGCCAGCTCGTTCCGCGAGAACGAGAAGACCAGCGGCAGCCGCACCTCGCCGCCCGCCGGCGCGTTGAAGTTCACGACGCGCGGGTTGAAGTCCCAGCCCTCCGGGCCCAGGATCCGCACGCTCCCGCTCATCACCACCGGCCAGGGATTGCGGAACACCATCTCGTGATGATGCTCCTGGTGCATCGAAGGGATGATCTCGGGCACCACCGCGAACCCGGCCCGGAAGCGGGCGAGCGGCATGTCCACGTCGTCGATCAGGACGGGGGTCGACGTGACCGCGAACTCGTGGACGCCATCCTTTGGCTCCACCAAGGTGCGGTTCCCGAACGCATCGACCAGGACGATCGGCTCCGCTCCTAGCATGATCCGGGCGACGGTTCCGGGCGGTCCCGACTCGTTCCACGCGACCAGCGCCGACTGCTGGCTGCCTTCGGCGATCCAGCAGCGCAACCCATCGCCGAGGCGCACCTCGCCGCCGAAGCGGCGATCGCGCAGCCACGACGCCAACTGCTGCCACACGGCGTACTCGGGCTTCGGCATGGCGGCGATCGCACGGCTGCCCGACCACGTCCAGGGCGCATCGATGGTGAGGCTTCGCGCGCCCGCCCGCCAGGCGTGGAGCGTGCGCAGCATGAGGTCTTCGATGCGGTCGCGCGTGGAGTACGTGTCGGGAGGGGGAGCCTGAAGCCGCAGGTCGAACCGGGGCGCGCCGATGCTGCCGCCGTCGACGGGCGTGCCCCACGCCTGGAGGTACTCGCCGATCGACGACGGCGGCACCTCGAACGGAACCGTCACCAGAATCTGGTCGCGGTCCAGCGCGGGATCGAGGGCGTATTCGCCCGGCCATGGCACGGCGAGGTGCGGACCAGGCATCAGTTCGGCGAGATGACGTTCGGCGGTGCCCAAGCGCGCTCGCAGGTCGCCGGGGAACATGGAGGCCAGGCGACCATCGCGGCCGAGTTGCCAGCGCGGCACATGCTGGCCGAGATCGATGAGGGTTTCCTGGAGGGACGGCGCCAGCCCTCGACCGGGCTGGAGGAGCGCGAGGACGTCCGAGGAATCCGTGCCCATCCCTCGCGCGAGGTCCGATGGCATCTCGTCGAGCACCATGACCGGCTCGATCCGCCGGTCGAGGAGATCGTCGATCGCGGCCCGCAGCCGCGACCATCGATCGCCGCGGCTGAGGACGTCGTTGATGTTGTCCCAGAGCGGGATCATGGCGGAGTCGATGCCGAGACCATCGGCCAGGGCGACGAGGGAGCCGAGGCGCTCCGACGGGGCGCGGACGAGGTCGATCCCGAAGCGCAGCGCATCCGGCGAGCGCCGGTGACGATTGGTGGGAGGCAGCAGGGCGACCTCGAGCGAGCGGGTGACGATCACGCGTCCGCCCTCGCCGACATCGAGATCGATCGCGTACCAGCCGGCGCGGTCGGGCTTGAACGGGACGCGCAGGACACCGCCGCCGCGACCCGGCTCGAGGCGCTCGCGCTGCACCTCCTGGCCGTCGAGATCGCGAATGACGAGGTCGCCCACGACCGGCTCCGTGGCCAGGTCGTTCAGCGCCACCTCGATCATCGGGCGCTCGGGCAAGGTGAAGACGTTGCCGGGCCTGTTGGTCGACAGCTCGACCCTGGGAATGCGCCACACCTCGACGTCGTCGAACCACGCGCGACCGGAGATGTCGCTCACCAGCGGTCGGTCGGTCGCCTCGGGACCGCTCACGAACTGCTGCGGCTGGAGGAGCTGGAGCTCGAACACGAGGTCGGAGGCGCCGTCGAAGTCGCCCGGCACGTCGACGGACACGCTCTGCCAGGTTCCGCCGGTTCGGATCAGCGGGCTGGTGCGCTCGCTGTAGGGGATCCGGTGTCCTTCCCGATCGAGCAGGTGCACCGCGACGCGGGCCGCCGCGTTCGCGAGGTCCTTGGTTCGGACCTTCGCCAGAAGCGCGTAGTCGGCGTGGGAGAACACGGGCACGGTGCCGGCAGGGATTGCCGTGGCGATCGAGCCGCCGTCGAGCTCGTACATGAGGCACCACTTCCCGGGTGTCGAACCGCCCTCGGTCAGCTCCGCCTTGCCGAAGGGAGGGAAACCGGGCTGGCCACTGTCAACCGTCAGCACGCGGTAGAAGCCGCGCGGCATGTCGGTGGGGAAGGCCTCCGGATCCTCGAAATCGAACTGTCGCACCAGGCGACGAAGGGCCGCCAGTCCCGGATGCGGCGCCCGCTCGATCTCCGCCGCCGGATCCACGGTGCGATCGGCCGGGGTCACGAACTCCGGGAGCGGGCGTTCATGGGTGGGGGGGGTGCCATCGATCGGCTGGGCCAGCGCCCGCGGTCCGCTGAGCAGCACCGCGCTGACCAAGGCGAAGATGGCGGACGGATGCGGGAGAGGGATGGCCCGTGTCATGGTGGGGAAGGGGAAGATCGCCGCCCGAGGCTTGAACGTGGGCCGAACCCGGTGCGACCGGGGGCGTACCGATGGCGGTGCTCGTCCTCACGAGGATCGGCCAGCGGTGGCGCCAAAGTGTGCCGTTTTGCCGCCTTTCCCGCCGATAAGAGGGGACGGCGCACAATCTGCGCTCGCGAACCCTCCGGCTTCGCCCGAGGGATTGGTGTCCGCGTCCGTCGAGGGGAGCGCTTGGCATGAAAGGTCGGCGATCATGAGGTTCACCCTGCGACTCGCCATCACGACGGTGGTCTGCGTCGTCGCGATGGTCGGAGCCTGGTGGTGGATCACGACCGACCAGGTGCAGCGGCTCAACCGCGAGTTGGCGGCGCTCCAGTCGGAGATGACGGCCCGTCTCGCCGAGCGCGATGCGATGATCGATCGTCTCGGACGCGAGCGGCGAATCGGCCGGATCGAAGTGCTCGGACAATCGCTCAGCGAGCGCGGCGAGGTGGTGGACACGCGGATCCGCTTCATCGAGCTCGATGACGGCGGCCACGAGCTCGGTCGGATGGAGGCAACGGTTCCCGGTGCGGTGCTGTTCGTCGATGCGCTGACGGTCCGCTTCGACCCTCAACTGGTCGCCGAAGGCAGTCCGATGCGCGGACGCACCCTGGTTCTCCTGCGCCGACTCTACTCCGACCGGATGCGTCCGGTGGACGGCATTCCCATCGACACGCCGGGTGCGGTGCCGGACGGCTATGCCGGAACTGATCGGGCCCGGTACGAGCAGTCGCTCTGGACGAGGTTCTGGGCGATCGCCACCGACCCCAAGGTGGCACGCGACTTGGGCGTTCGCGTGGCCCAAGGGGAAGCGGTGTACCAGCCGATGCGAACGGGTCAGGCGTTCGATCTGAGGGTGGAAGCGGTGGGGGGAATGACGTTGGCGGCCGCCGCCGAGTAGTCAACGAGCGAGACGCGTGTCCATCAGGAGCCTTCGCCTTCTCTCTGGTCGCGTGCAGCGATGCTCCCGCTGTCCGGAGCTGCGGGCGTACTGCGCCGAGGTCGGGCGCACGCGCCGCCGGGCCTACGCCGAGTGGACGTACTGGGCCCGACCCGTGCCCGGATTCGGCGATCCTGGCGCGTCGCTGATGATCGTGGGTCTCGCGCCCGCAGCGCACGGCGCCAACCGCACGGGCCGGATGTTCACGGGCGACCGTTCCGGCGACTTTCTCTATGCGGCGCTCCACCGGGCGGGTCTTGCCAGCCAGCCGACGAGCGTTCGACGCGACGATGGACTCGTTCTGCGCGGCGTCTACATCGCCGCCGCGCTCCGATGTGCTCCACCCGGGAATCGTCCGACGCCGGAGCAGCTCGAGCGTTGCCGGCCATTCCTCGTCGAGGAGATGACGACGATCGGGCCCCGCGCGGTGATTGCCCTGGGTGCCATCGGTTGGAATGCCGCCCTGCACGCGCTCGAGGCAACGGGGGTGACGCTTCCTCGCCCCAAGCCGCGCTTCGCGCACGGAGCGGTGGTGCCGCTCGAGGGCGGCCCGCTCCTCCTGGGCTGCTACCACGTGAGCCAGCAGAACACGTTCACCGGGCGTCTGACGGAGGCGATGATTGATGATGTGGTCGCGCGTGCGATCGGAGCGTGCGGTGAGTGAATGGGTGGACGTGGGGCGTCCGGAGGCGTGGGTGGGGGTGGATGGGCGCACGGGAACGAAGGTCGCGCTTCGAGAATGGGCGAACGTGGGGTGTCCAGAGGCGTGGGATGGGGGTATCAGGTTGGTGGGCGCGTGGGGACGGAGAATGCGTTTCGAGAATGGGCCGACGTGGGGTATCCGGAGGCGTGGGGTGGGGGTATCAGGTGGTGGGTGCGTGGGGACGGAGCGTGCGTTTCGAGAATGGGTGGACGTAGGGTGTCCGGAGGCGTGGGTGGGGGTATCAGTGGTGGGCGCGTGGGAACGAACGGTGGTTGTTGTCGGTGTCGGACAGGGTTCGCCCTCAACGGAATCGTCCAACGTCCCCACGCTCGCGCCACCTGATACCTGATCCCTGATACCTTCGAACGACCCACCGTCCCCATTTTGTCAAACGCATCCGAAACACCAATGCCCCCCGCAATCGACCTCCGCTCCGACACCGTCACCCGCCCGACCAAGGCCATGCTCTCGGCGATGATCGCGGCGGAGGTGGGGGACGACGTTCTCGGCGACGATCCCACGGTGATCGAGCTCGAGGCGAAGATCGCCCAGATGCTCGGCAAGGAGTCGGCGTGCTTCGTGCCCAGCGGCACGATGGCGAACCAGACGGCGATCCGCGCCTTGACCGAGCCGGGGGACGAGATCGTCGCCCACGGCGATAGTCACATCATCCACTACGAGAGCGGGGCGCCGGCGGCGCTCAGCGGCTGCGGCGTGTTCCCGCTGCAAGGGGCGGGCGGGCAGTTCGGAGTGGAGGACGTGGTGGCCGCGATCCGATCGCCGCAGGTGTACATGCCGAGAAGCCGACTCCTCGTGGTCGAGAACACCCACAACCGCGGCGGAGGCACCGTGTGGCCACTCGATCGCTTCTCGCTGGTGTGCGACGCGGCCCGACGTCACGGCCTGAGCGTGCATCTTGACGGGGCGCGGCTCTTCAACGCGTGCGTGGCGGCGCTGTGCCGGCCGGTGGACTACGCGCGGCATGCGGACACGGTCTCGATCTGCTTCTCGAAGGGCCTTGGGGCGCCGGTGGGAAGCGCGGTGGTCGGCACGTCGGCGACGATCCATCGCGTGCGGCGCTTCCGCAAGATGTTCGGTGGAGCCATGCGCCAGAGCGGTCTCCTGGCCGCCGCCGCAATCCACGCCCTCGACCACCACATCGAGCGCCTGGCCGACGACCACGCGCATGCGCGCCGTCTCGGCAACGGCATCACGGCGATCGAAGGGCTGGCCATCGACCTCGCTTCGGTCCAGACCAACATGGTGTTCTTCGAGGTCGAGCGCGAGCTGGGCACGGCGGCCCGGTTCTGCGAACTGCTCTCCGAGCACGGCGTGAACATGCTCCCGATGGGACCGCAGCGCGTGCGGGCGGTGACGCACCTCGACGTGACCGGCGAGCAGATCGAGCGGGCGCTGGGGGCGATCGCCGACGTGGTGGCGCAGTCCACGGCGGAGCGGCAAGGCGACCGTCGGCCGGCGCCGTGACCCCGGGCGCGGGCGAGCGATGACGCCGTCACGCTGGCCGGGATTGTGCGTGCTCCCTGAAACGCCTCGGCCGGCAGCGTTACGGAGGGCAGAGCCCCCACGCACCGAGGAGCAGGCCGAGGTCGGCGCCGTTCACCACGCCGTCGTTGTTGAGGTCGCCCGGGCAGGACGGCGGCACCGGCGCCGCGGGGAACTCGTACGCACCCATGTCGATGAAGTACCCGTAGGCCGCCACTCCCATGGGCACCTCCACGACGTTCACGGCCCGCGGGGCGCCGTCGAAGTCGGTGCCCAGGGAGGCGGACAGGAGTGTCGTGTTGCCGGCATCGATGCAGGGCGAGCCGGTCGTGAGGTGCAGGTCGCCGCCCTCGGCGTCGGCGAAGAGCGGATCGGAGACGATGTTGCCGGTGCCGGCGATCGCGCCCTGGTGGCAGGTGAAGATCGTGGTGTTCGTTCCCACGATCCCCGTCGGCGTGTTGCCCCAGACGATGCAGTTGCGCACCGTCGCGGCTCCCGATCCCGTGCTGAAGATCGCGCCGCCGCTGCCGCCGCTCGTGTTCCCGGCCAGGGTGCAGTTGTTCAGCTCCGCCTTCGCACCGTTCGCGATGTGCACGGCGCCGCCCGTGGTCGTGGCCATGTTGCCGTCGAAGATGCAGTTGGAGAAGGCCGGCGCCGGGACGGATCCCGTTGCGGACACGACGGCTCCGCCGAGCGCCCCGGCGGAGTTCCCGGTGAAGCGGCAACCGAAGTAGCTGAGCGAGGTGGTGCCGTTGAAGTCGGTCGCGCCGCCGTTGGTGCCCGCCTGGTTGCCGACGAACTCGCAGCGCGTGTAGATGCCGCTGCTCGACGCGAGCCGCACGGCGCCCCCGATTCGCGCGGCCGAGTTCTCCAGGAAGGAGCAGTCGGTGAAGTTGGCCGTGGTGGCATTGAGGTACGCCGCTCCTCCGTCGCCAACGCTCGAGGTGGCCGAGTTGTCGATGAACTGGCAACCAACCAGCGTGGGCGTGCCGCCATTGGCGTAGAAGCCGCCGCCGACGATCGCCTGGTTTCCCATGAGGATGCAGTTCTCGATGGTCGGGCTGGTCAGGTTGCAGTAGATGCCGCCGCCGCGATCGCCGGGCGCCGCCGCGGTCGCCACGCCGTTGCGGATGGTGAAGCCCGAGATGAGCGTCGACGGCCCCTCGCCGGTGATGATGCGGATTACCGGCTTGAACTGGCCGAATCCGTCGACGATGGTCGTCTCGGGACCGTCGGTGCTGTGGATCGCGAGGGTCTTCCCGTTGAGGTTGAGTGCCTCGAAATAGGTGCCTGGGGCCACCACGATCTCGTCGCCGCTGTTGGCGATGTTGATGGCGATCGTGATCGTCGGGGCGTCGGCGGGAACGTTGATGACGCTCGCCGGCGCGGCGGAGGTGACCATGGCGGTCGATCCCAGCAAGGCGGCAAGGCAGGTCGATCGGCGATGAAGCATGGTCGGGCCTCGTTTCGGAGTGGGTGTGCCCCGGAGACGGCACGGATCAGCGGCGCCCGGGGGCGCGGAGGATGCGCGTTGAATCCTATTCCCCGGCGTGGTCGGGCCACCGGACAACAGCGACCTGCGAAAGCCCGCCCGCGGCGGTTGCCGCAGGCGGGCGGGACGGTGCGCCGAACCCGATCCGAGTCAAGCGCTTAGAGCGGGCAAGGTCCCCAAGCGCCCAGCAGGATGCCGAGATCCGCCCCGTTCACCTGTCCGTCGTCGTTGAGGTCGGCCGCGCAGCCGGGGCACGGTCCCCAAAGCCCGAGCAGGATGCCGAGGTCGGCGCCGTCGACCACCTGGTCGTCGGTGAGATCGCCGACGCACTGCGCCGGCATGCCCGCGCAGTCCGGATCCTCGACCAGAGGCGCGAACAGGATGATGCCCAGCGACGAGTTGTCGAAGAAGTCGTACGTCATCTGCGTGACTTCCTGGGCGTTCGTCGTGCCCCAGCAGACGTACTGGGCCGGGAGGTTGTTGCCCGAGGAGACGTTGTGGTAGATCGCCGCGCCGAGCTGGGCGGTGTTGAAGGCGATGACGTTGTAGTCGCCCGCCATCTCGTCGCCCGCGAACGACGTGCCCGTCTGGATGTTGTAGACGCCGCCGCCGTTCGAGATCGCCTCGTTGTTGGTGATCGCGTTGATCGTCCACGTGCTGTTGGCACCGTTGATGTACATGCCGCCGCCGTTGTTGCCGGCGAAGTTGTCATCGATCAGGTTGCCGCTGAACACGTGTCCGGAGCCCTGGACAAAGAGGCCGCCACCGAGGTCGGTGGCGCTGTTGCCGGTGATCGTGTTCCCGACGTAGCTCGCGGCGTTGCCGCTGTTGTGGTACACGCCGCCGCCATCGCTGTTCGAGCCCTGGGCGACGTTGTCCGTGACGATGTTGCCCGAGAACTCGAGATTCGCCGCGTTGGTGGCGTAGAAGCCGCCGGCGACGCCACTGGAGCCCGTGACGCTGTTGGCGCTGAACTGGTTGTCGACCACGGAGATCCCGCTGCCGTTGACATAGAGACCGCCCACGCTGCTGGCGGTGTTGGCGTTGACGACGTTGCCCTCGTACAGGGCGCTGTTGCCGCCGTTGTGGAGGATGCCGCCGCCGGTCGAGTTCGACGTGTTGTTGGACACCACGTTGTCGGTCACCACGGCATTGGCCCCCTGGATCCAGAAGCCGCCGCCGTTGCTCGTGGCCGAGTTCTCCGTTGCGCTGTTGTCGTCGAGCACGACGCCGGTGCCGTCCACGAAGGCGCCGCCGCCGGAGGAGGCGCTGTTGCCAGTCATCGTGTTCCCCGTGAACTCGAGCGCGTTCACGTTGTTGCCCCAGAATCCGCCGCCGTTGTTGTTGCTGGCGTTGTCCTCGAAGAGGTTGTCCGTCACCGTCACATCGGCCGCGGTGTTCAGGGCGAAGCCGCCGCCGGCGCCGCCGACATTGCCGCTCACGGTATTGCCGACGAACATGTGGCCCGCGCCGTTGGCGACGTAGACGCCGCCGCCCTGGCCGCCGTGCACGTTCTGGGCGACCGCGTTGTTGGCGAGGACCAGCGGCGGAGCACCGGTGAGGTCGGCCCGGATGCCCGAACGGGCATTCAAGCGGATCGTGCAGGAGTCGATGAACGGCGAGCAGCGCGTGATGGTCACGGCGCCGGTGCTGGCATCGCCCGCGCCGCCGTACTCCACGATGCAGTGCTGGAGGATCGAGCCCGAAACGTATCCATCCAGGTCGTACACCGCGTCGGCCGCCAGGTCGGCGAACAGGATGGTGTTCCAATCGCCCGGCGCCGGCGACTCCGGTGCCTCGACGGCGCTGGTGAACACGATGGGCGACAACTCGGTGCCCATTGCCACGAGCGTCGCCGCGCCGAACAGGTTGCCGCCGACCGTGATCGCCATGTCCGGGGCCAGTCGGACCTCGACCCCCGCCTCGATCGTCAGCGTCGCACCGCCGCCCACGATGACGCCCTGCATGACGGTGTAGGGACTGCCGGCGAGGGTCCAGGTGGTGTCGACGAGGATCGGCCCGCCCACCACCGGCGTGGTGATGACGACGCCCTTGGTCGTGTCGTCGAAGTAGTCCCAGATCCCGGCCGCGATCTCGGCCGGAACCTCCGTGCCCCAGCACACGTACGACGCATCGCAGTCGCCGCTGCCGTCGGGATTGAAGGTGACGTTGTTGAAGACCTCAGGTCCACGGAGGGCGAGGTTCCCGCTCACCGTGTTGCAGTCGTCGGCCGGAGCAATCCCGGCAAGGGACGTGCCGACCTGGTTCACGAAGAAGCCGCCGCCGTCGTCGCCGGCCTCGTTGCCCGTCACGACGTTGCTGGTCCACGTGGTGTTCGAGGCGTTGAGGTAGACGCCGGCGCCGCTGCTGCCGGCCCCGTTGTTCAGGATCGAGTTGCCGCTGAACGCATGACCGGATCCCTGGACGAGGAGGCCGCCGCCGAGGTCCATCGCGTCGTTGTTGGAGACGACGTTCCCCGCGTACGTCGCGTTGTTGCCGCTGTTGTGGTAGATGCCGCCTCCGTCGCCGTTCGTGCCGTCCACGGAGTTGCCGTCAACGGTGTTGTTGGAGAAGAGAAGGTTGGCGGCGTTGGTGGCGTAGAAGCCGCCCCCCACGCCACCCGAGCCGGTCGCCGTGTTGTCGTTCATCTCGTTGCCGACGACATCGATGTTGATGCCGTTGACGTACAGGCCGCCCACGGAGCTGGCGGTGTTCCCCGAGATGGTGTTCCCCTGGTAGGTGCCGCCGTTCCCGCCGTTGTGCAGGATGCCGCCGCCGGTCGAATTGGACGTGTTTCCGGTGACGACGTTGTCCTCGAACTGGACGTTGTCGCCCTGGATCCAGAAGCCGCCGCCGTTGCTGGTCGCGGCGTTCCCCGTGGCGGTGTTGTCGGAGACGGTGGGCGTGGTTCCGCTGATGAACGCGCCGCCGCCGCTCGAGGCGGAGTTCCCGGTCAGCGCATTTCCGGTGAACTGAAGCGTGTTCACGCCGTTGCCCCAGAAGCCGCCGCCGTTGTTGCTGCTGGCGTTGTCGATGAACGAGTTGCTCGCCACGACCACGCCGCCGGCGTTGTTGAGGGCCAGGCCGGCGCCCGCGTTTCCGATGTTGCCGTCGAACAGATTGCCCGTGATCTTGTGGCCGGAGCCGTTGGCGACATACGCGCCGCCGCCCTGCTGCGTGTGCACGTTCTCGACCAGGTTGCAGTTGGTCAGAACGAGAGCGGGCGACCCGGTGAGGTCGGCCCACACGCCGGGTCGGCTGTTGTACCGGATCACGCACGAGTCGAGGTAGGGGGAGCTCCGGTCGATCGTGACCGCGCCGGTGCTGGCGCCGCCGCCTCCGGCGTACTCGACGATGCAGTGCTGGAGGGTCGAGCCGGACATGTACACGCCGCCGCTGTACACCGCGTCGGCGGCCACGTTGGTGAAGGTGATGCTGTTCCAATCGCCGGGGGCGGGCGTCCCCGGCGTCTCCACGCTGCTCGTGAAGACGATCGGATCGAGCACGGTGCCGATCGCCACCATGGCGCCGCCACCGAAGCCGTCCGGCGATCCGATCTGGATGCCGAGACCGGGATCGATGCGCACCTCGACACCCGGCTCGATGGTCAGCGTCGCATCGAAGCCAACAATGATGGAACTGGTGACGACGTATGGACTGTTGGCCGCGGTCCATGTCGTGTTCGAGAAGATCGGTCCGCCGGCAGGTGTCTCCGCCAGCGTCGCTGGCGCCAACACCATGGCCGCACCGACCGCCATGAGGGTCAGGACGATTCGCTTGGTCATGTCGGTCTCTCCTGCGTTCGCGTTGGAGTTGTGCTCGAGTCCAGACGAACGAACAGCATTGCGCGCCTCCGCGGCGCGCTCGCATGAACTCGATTTCGGAACGGGGACTCCGCGGCACCCCTGGCCGCAGCCTCCCCGGTTGCCCCCAGCCTAGGACATGGCGCGCCGCGCGTGCGTGCTTTGCAGCCGTCGCGCGTCGCCCTGCGGGCGGAGGCGCCCAATGTCAGGACAGATGGCCTTCGCGCTCACGCTCCCGGGCGCAGGAACTCCACCATGCCCGCCACGCCGACGTAGCCCACTTGGCGCCGCAGCTCGGTGCCGTCGGGCTTGAGCAGGAGAATCGTGGGATACGCCCCGACCTTGAAGCGCTTGACCAGGTCGCGGTGCTCGTCGCCGTCCACCTTGACGGCGACCACGCCGGCGGCCGCCTCGACCACGGCCTGCGCCGGGTAGACGTTCCTGTTCATGGCGGCACAGGGCCCGCACCAGGTCGTCTCGAAGTCGACGAAGACGAGCTTGGACTCGTGGGCCGCCAGCACGAGCGCCGCCTCGAGGTCATGGCTGAACGCGAGCGGCGCCGCGGCGCGGGGTGCGTTGCGGTCCACGGCAGTCGTGTCGTTCCGGAGCCGCTCTTCCTCCTCCGTGAATCCGGGATCGAAGGGCACGAACGCCAGCGTGCGACCGTCGGCATCGATCTCGA
This sequence comes from Phycisphaerales bacterium, assembly GCA_020427695.1. GTDB lineage: Bacteria > Planctomycetota > Phycisphaerae > Phycisphaerales > SM1A02 > JAGQOG01. The sequence continues at coordinate 9,900 of JAGQOG010000194.1, read as the reverse complement.
CGGGTCGATACGCCTTGCCGTCGAGCCATTGATGCGATTCGAGCGACCCCGACGCGCCCTTGTAGAGCGTCGCACGATCGCGAGCCAGCCCCCACGCGTCCCGCTGGTCGAACACGCCATCCATATGCATCTCGGTGATCAGCACGAACGCCGGGCGTCCGCCGATCTCGACCGTGCCCTCGTGCCATCCCCGTCGCGACCAACGAAGCACGGGCGGCACCTCGGGCTCGACCGGATCGGCCACGAACCACAGGCTGAGCGGGTAGGGTCGCGCAGCCGGCTTGCCCTCGCGCTGCGCAGCGGAGGCGGTGCTCAAGGGAACGGCGACCTCTCCGGAGAAGCTCGACCACCACTTGCCGCGCGACTCGTTCGGCGTGGTCTCGAGGCGCTCGTCCGGAGCGAGCTCGCCGTCGCGATCGGCATCGATCCACAGTCGGTCGTAGTGGGTCGCGCCGGGGCTGCGCTCGAGTCGCACCGCGATGGGCCGCGTGCCCGCGGGACCAAGGTCGAAGGCGCCGACGAGGGCGTCGCCGTCCGCCTCGAGAACCACCCTCGCTCCCTTGGGCGACCAGCGAAGTCCGGCGCCCTCGGATGGCGTGGCGGGTGCGAGCGACACCACGATCGGGCTCTCGGTTTCGAAGGTCGCGCCGAGAGCGGTCAGGACGACCGCCGCCAGGATCGAGTTCATCATGGCGTCATCGTACTGCTCACCCATGCCGCCGTCATCGGGCCTCGCACTATCCCGTCCACGCGGCCAGCAGCAGGCCGAGGTCGACGCCGTCCACCTCGCCACTGCCGTCGAGATCGGCGCGTCCGGGGCGGGTCCAGGAAGAGAGAAGAAGTCCCAGGTCCTCGCTGTTCACATGCCCGTCGCCGTTGACATCGGCGACGTTCGGATCGGCCACGAGGGAAGTGTTGACAAGCACGTTGGCGCCAACGCCGGCCACGACCCGGATCGTCGTCGAGATCGAGGTGGCGGGCGCCGCGAGCAGCGACTCCGGCAGGTCCACTTCCATGGGCGTGAGCAACTGGAAGCCGCTGGTGGTCGGGGGCAGAGAGAAGGGGGCCGGGAAGCTCGATCCAACCACTTCCCCGTCGAGCGACCACTCGATCAGTGGTGCGTCTCCGAACGATTGGATCGGGTCGTGCGTGGTCGTCGCGGGCACGAACGTGGCGCATGCACCGGCCGACCCGCGCAGCGCAAGCAGGCTCCCCCCGTCCCCATCGAGGTTCTGCGTGAGCACCAACTCGATGCCCGCGTCCTCGGAGGGACTGGACGACGACGCCCCGAGCGCGACCACAAGTCGCGGTGAACCGACGGTCTGGCTGATGACTTGCGCCTGTCCCGCCGCCATCGCGTCGCCCCACGTGAAGTTGTAGACGAAGACGCCCGGCGACACCTCGACGCCCTCCACGTCGAACTCCTGCAGCATGAAGTTGATCGAGATGCTCACCTGGAGGATCGGCTCCGACGAGCGGGCGGCAGCCGCTCCCGACACGCTCAGCGCCAGAGCGACGGCGACTGCGGTTCCTGTCCAAGTGGTCCGAACCGGCGGGTGACGAAACGCACTCATCGCTGCACCTCCTCGTCGTTCGGAACGGCATCGCCGACGAACACCCCGTTGATCGCCACCGTGTCGCCCGGCGAAAGGACGAACCGAAGCTGGATGGCCAACGTGCTGTTGGCCAGCGGCCCCGGTGTGGATGGAATGGGATCGCCAAACCCGGCCGGACCGACCGTCGCGGTTCCGAACGGCGGCGCGGTTGCTTCGTATCCGGCGTCGAGCAGTGTGAACGCCTCGGCACCATCGACAAGTGCCGTGAAGAGGGGACCGTCCGATGGCGCCGCCACCCACGCCCCGTCGTCGTTGCCGTCGGTGAGCAGTCCGATCACGTTTCCGCCGTAGTCCATCGCCGACGGCGGTTCCCTGAACTGCACCGGGACGGAGACAACCACGACAAAATCGGCAGGACCTGCCGCAGCGTTGGACACCACGATCTGTCCGAACACGAACGGATCGGGATCGAACCGGATGTCCCAACTGGTCGCGGGAAGTCCCTCCGGTTCGTAGCGACCGGCGTATCGGAATGACCCGTCCGGCTGCGGTTCGAGCGTACCGCAGGTGTCGGAGCAGAGGTCGATCGGACAGCCGCCGACCGTGACCGTCATGTTCAGCACCGGCACGGTCATGCCCGGATCCCTCGCGCCGAGCGCCAGCGCGGACGCGCACATCAGCATCGCCGCCGATTCGAGCATCGCCATGTCCTCCCGTGGTCCGCTCCCCGTTCGACGCCCCGGATGTGTTCCGGAATGGAGCGGCGCTGTGTCCCAAGTCCCCCGGACGGAACCCCTCCGTCCGTTGCCGGAAGCGTAGCGGGTGCCGGGCAGAACGGGAATGGGCAACCGACCGGATCCTGATGTCGACTGACACGGCGTTGTCTCCCGGTCAGCCGCGGTCGCCCGCCCCCCCGATCGCCCGCCCCCCGATCGCCAAGGTGGGGTCGTCCGCTCTCGAGCTCACGCAATATCTGGCTGGATTCGAAGGCACGACCCGATACATCCTTCGTCGTTCCGCGTCAGGCGGCATCCGCTCGGGGTGGATGCGCTGTGCAGGGGGCTGCTGGGTACAGGCGTGCTTCGAGGGCAGGCCAAACGCTGCTGCCCCCTGGCGCCTTGACGTCTGTGCTCGGTCGTGGCGCCCGCTGTTCGCCGAACTTGCGGAACGTGTCCGGCTCCTCGGGGGCCTGGCGTCACTTCTGGACACGATCAATGGAGTGAGCGGAATGTTGAAGTCAACAATGATCGTCGCTGCGCTTTGCATGGCCGCCATCTTCGGCTCGCAGGCGCTCGGACAATGCGAGACCGATTTGAATGGCGACGGTCAGACAAACGGAGCCGACCTTGGAATTCTGCTCGCCGGATGGGGCGAATGCCCCGGCGACCCGTGCGAGGACGCATCGAGCGACTGCTGCTCGGCCGACGGAGGGCCGGGATGCTCGTGCCTGGTATGCGAGAACTGCGTCTGCATCGTGGACAAGTCGTGTTGCGAAACGCAGTGGGACGCGGAGTGCGTGCAGTTGGCGACAATCGACTGCGAAAACAACTGCCCGCCCTGCGGCGGAGCGCTCGGTGTCCCGCCCTGCCCGACGGACCTGAACGGCGACGGTCAAACGAACGGCGCCGACCTCGGCATCCTGCTGGGAGCGTGGGGGGCGTGTCCGCTGGGTCCGTGCGAGTCGCCACAGAGCGACTGCTGCTCGCCCAACGGCGGGCCGGGATGCTCGTGCCTGGTGTGCGAGAACTGCGTCTGCATCGTGGACAAGTCGTGCTGCGAAACGCAGTGGGACGCGGACTGCGTCCAGCTGGCGACGATCGACTGCGAGAACAACTGTCCCTGCCGGTAGTCTCGGGGAGGGACGATCACGGAAGCTGTCGCTGGACCGGCCGGCCCGGGATGATTCGAACCTCCCGGGCCGGCCTTGGCACACTTCCGTGGCGAGGGCGGAGCGCGCCGAACCCAGGCGCCATCGCCCGTTGCAGCGGCTGATCGGGCGGCGGATCGGGGCGGCGCGAACTCGATCGAGTCTCCGCCGGCGGCTCCGCAGAGCGGAGCAGCCGCTGCCGTCCTCCGAGACGCGTTCGGCCTGATAACCGCCAGTCAGGGCCCGCCCGCACTTCCGAAGCGCGCGAGGCGCCGTCAAGCGACCCAATTGCGAGCGCCCGGTCCAACAACCTGTGGTATGACTCAACACTGGTCTTCGACGCGACATCGGCGCACCCCGGCGGCACGCTCGCCTGCCTTGGGGGCTGTCGCCGATCGCAGGTGCCGGCCGGCGGTGCCCTTGGACCGAACTCCCAGGGCGGCTCCGAGAATTCGGATCCGCCGCCACGCTCGATCCAGCCTGTCCTCCGAGGAGATGCCCTTGTTTCAGCCTGCCAAGCCCTGTCGTTCCATGCCGCGCGTCCGCATGCACCCTGTGGTCTGCGGCGCCGCCTGCGCGCTGTTCGCGTCGGTCCCGACGCTCGCGGCGGTGAAGAGCTGGAACAACGATGCCGGCAACTGGAGCGTGGCCGGGAACTGGTCGCCGATCGGCATGCCCGCGGCAGGCGACGTCGTGCTCATCGGGAACACGCGCGTGGCACAGAACGCGTTCCTGAACCTCGATGTCAACGCGATCATCGCGTCGCTCGTGATCACCGACGGGATGGTGCTCAACGGCAACCAGAGGCAGCTCATCGTGGCGGGCAACGCGACGGTGTCGGGCGAGAACCAGGACGGCCAGGTCGTCTGGCCGTCGCGCATCCAGGTGAAGCAGAGCCCGTTCCCGCAGGACATGATCGTGAACGACCTCACGGTGACGGAGAGCGCGGGGATCGAGCTCTGGGGCGGCGCGACACTCCAGGTCAACGGACTCTTCTCGATCGAGGACGTGTCCAACGTGTCGGGCGAGGGAACGATCGACCTGGCGGGGAACGGTCCCGTCGCGATGAAGGTGAACGGCTACGTGGGTGCCGGCATCGAAGGCATGACCATCAACCAACTCGGGTCGGGGCGCATCGACCTCGACGGCGACGTGGGCGGCGACCACACGTTGAATCTGACGCTCGGGCTGATCGACGGCACGGGTTGGTCGAGCCTGACCATCAACGGCGACCAGCTCACCGATGTGTTCGACGAGGACATCTGGATCGGCGCCGGCAACGAGCTGACGATGAACCTCGACAACGGCTGGGAGACGGGAGCCGGCACCGAGATCACCTTCTTCGCCGACTTCTCGTTCCCGGCACCGGCCCGGGTCAACGGCTCGATCCTCACCCTGAACAGCGACCTGGCCTTCGCCGGCACCGGCGCCCACGGCCAGTTCAATGCGCCGGTGGTCTTCAATCCGTCGGTGGACGCGGTGCTGGGCCCGCAGGACCGGCTCGAGTGCAACGGATCCGTGACGTTGCAGGGCGGCACCTACGCCCTCGACGAGGATGCCAACATCGACTTCGACGGCGCCACCACCGTCCATGGCGGGTCGTTCAGCACCTTCAGCGGCTCTCCCGCCGACGGTTCGATCGACTTCAACGGCCAGACGACCTGGTCGGGCAGCATCTCGGTCGATGGCATCGCTCGCCAGAACGGCAATGCGAGCGTCGGTGCCGCCAGCACGATCACCGCCACCGTGTTCGACATGGACGGCGCCGGCGGAACGACCGACTGGAGCATCGGCAACGCCCTGACGATCAACGCCACCAACCTGGACAGCGGAGGCGTGAACACCTTCGACGGCTCGATCGGAATCAGCGGCACCTTCGCCGGCAAGCTCACGGTGAACCTCGCCCAGCCGGGCGCCCACTGGACAATGGACGGCACGATGGACCTTGGCGGCGTGGTCGCCATCCTGACCACGCGGGTGAGCGGGTCGGAGATGCGGGTCACCGGCGGCCTCAACGTCTCCGGGAACGTGCAGGTCACCGCGGACACGGTGCTCGCCAACGGCGCCGTCGTGGACTTCGCGGCGGCCACCACAAACCTGCGCCTCGCGGGCACGTCGCTCGTCGAGCCCAGCGCCGCGTTCGTCGGTGGGGGGCGGCTTGTCAACACCGCGACGGGTCACATGACGCTGGCCGACGCCTCGGGGCTCGGCGGCGTCGGACTCCTGAACCTCGGGCTCCTCGAGATCGGATCGTCGCCCGGCAAGTCGAGCGTCGACCGCTTCGAGAACGGGGCCGGCGGCACCTGGCTCGTCGAGATCGGCGGCTACGCACCGGGAATCGAGTACGACTACCTGAGCGTTTCGAACGGCGACGCCATGCTCGCCGGAACGCTGGAGGTCGAGGTGATCGACGCGGGTGGCGGACTCTTCGAGCCGCAGATCGGCGACTCGTTCCCGATCCTCGAGGCCCCCGGCACGGTGGTCGGGACCTTCGCCAACAACCCCGTCTCGTTCGTGCCCGGCAAGATCTACCTCTGGTCGGTGGCCTCCAGCGCCGACTCGGTCTCGCTCCACCTCGACGACATCGTGCCCTGCCCCGCGGACCTGAGCGGCGACGGAATGGTGGACGGCGCCGACCTCGGCATCCTCCTCGGCGCCTGGGGACCGTGCCCCGGCTGCCCCGCCGACCTCAACTTCGACAACGTCGTAGACGGCGCCGACCTTGGCATCCTCCTCGCCGCCTGGGGACCGTGCCCGTACTGAGCAGGTCGTTGTTCGGACAGATCCCGGTGTGCAGGGCGACCGCGCGCCGGGTGCCACGGCCTTCTAGGCCGTGACGAGCGATCGCATGAGAGCGCGCCGGGTGCCACGGCCTTCTAGGCCGTGACGAACGATCGCATGAGAGCTTTCCGGGTGCCACGGCCATCCTGACCGAGGCAATCGCTCATCCCCATGCGACCGCCACGGACAACTCGCCTCGAACGGCAGCGCCCTGCTTTCGGCAGTTCGGGCACGAGTTTTCCGACGAGCGCCGACATGCGTGGTGGGCAGGGGGACGTCATCGATGGTCTTGGATCGCCGCGATGGCGCCAGCAGATTCTCGCCACCCGCTCGTCCGCTTCAAGGACACGGATTGCTTGTCACGAGAGGGTTCGAGTCGAAGAGGTTGTGTGGCTGAAGATCGAATCCAGTCCAATGCATGAGAGTCAACCCCGTCTTGCTGCCGCCCGAATCACTCGCCTGCTTGTCCTCGTCATGGGGGTCGTGGATGACGGCCGCCTTGTACCAGATGACCGGATCGGCGCTCGGAGTCAACGGCTCCGCCGGAGCGATGTACTTGAGGAGGTACTGGTCCGGGGAATGCCAGTTCGTCAGCCAGTCGTTCGGGAACGCTGTGCCCATTCCGTCCTCGCCAGGGTGCAGGTTCGTCACGTAGAACTCGTTGTGTGTGAACGCCTCCATCGTCCCCGAATGGCGAGTGACTCCGCTCTGCTCGAAGGGCACCAGTTGCATGCCGATCGGATTCCCATGCCCGTTCGTGACGCCCTGATCCTCGATGAGTAGGGACGTGTACCGCAGAGCGTCCCAAGGAATGCCGCCTTCGGTGCCACCGTTGAACGGAACGTCGGTTTCAGATGCAATGCCACCGCCGAGATCCATGTGGACGGTCTCGAACACCATATCGTCCGACTTGCCGAACAGATCGACGTCGACATACCACAGCACGTCGTGGGCATGCGCCTCGAACGGCATTCCGGTGTTGTTGTAGCCGCTCGCCCCGAGCCGCACCCCGAAGCTGCCGTCGTCGCGGAGAACATACTCCATGACATAGTCGTAGTTTCCCGTATCAAACACGCTCCAAAGGGAGACTTCGGTGCTGCGATAGGTGGCGCCGTATTCGAGTCCGCTGCCCTGACCCTTGCAGATGGCGGCGATACCGCGATCGCGGATCTCGCCAACGACGCGAGGCGCGTTGTCGCAGGTCAGCCACGCGAGGAATCCGTCGTGGGGGGGCAGATCGCCATCTGTCATGGCACGCAGACTTCCGCCGATTTCATTCGGATCTCCGGTGAACTCGGTGTCCCAGAGGTGGATGCCGTTGTGGTACGGCACGAGTATCTCCGCAACACCTCCTCGCTTGAGGATCTGATGCGAGGCAGAGTCGCCGGGCCGCCGAAGCGTTACGTTCCTCACCCAGAGTCCCTTCTTTCCGACGTTGTACAACGTCAGGAGCCATCTCACCGAGTTATTGAACGAGATCTCGAGAGTGATCTGAGGATAGGGCTCTGAGCTGGTAAATCCGATTTGCCTGACCGTGCATCGATGATTCTGCGCCAACAGGTCTCCCGATGGCGCACCTCCGTAATACGGGTTGAAGAATGGCCCGCAACCGGTCGGCGCGACGTCTTCAAACGTCGTGCCGAGCCGTACCTCGTCGATGCTTCCCATGATGTACCCGCCAGAAGTGTTGCCAACCTCAATCTGCACATCCTTGATCCCGGTGAAATCGCCGTATGCCGGTGCGCTCACATCCGCGGTAGCAATCTGGGGCGTCTGGCTGAGATCAGGATTGACCCAGAGGTAGACGTCGTCCGGGCCGGGCCGAAGCACGACCTCCATGACCAAGAAGGCATAGTCGGTCGTAGGTTGCGCTGACAGCTTGTGTTGGGTATAGATGCCCGGATCGAGCCCCCATGTCGAGCTGTTGTACGGCTTCCCAAAGAAGAGGAACGGATTGTTTGGGCTGGTGACCGGATCGCACTTCAGCTTCAGTCCAAGCCAGGTTCCGGCGGCTCCGCCGTCGGACTGGTGGACGAGCATGCTCACCCAGAGCGTTGTGCTCTGGTTTCCGAGAGGGACGCCGCCTGGCAGATAGGTCGGGTCGAGCGTGCGAATGGACTTGGCGGACGAGTCCAGGACCCGATTGCCGATCACCTGGAGCAGCTTGTGGGAGAAGCCCGGGTCCGCGAGGTTCCAATGGGGACCAAGGCCACCCCAGTCGCCGATCCAGCCTTCGCCTCCGCCGGGGTATTGGTTCAGGTTGCCGGGCGGGTCGTAGTCGAATCCGTCGTACGCGATCAGGCGCCCGCGGGCATGGGCGTGGGCCGCGAATCCTCCAGCCAACGCGATCGCCGCCATGACGAGCGCCGACAAGCGATGGAGGACGGGCGCCGGCGTGGGCACACGAGTTGGATGGGCCATCGGAGTTTCCTTTCGCTTGGTCCGCGTGACGCACCGTCGTCGGACAGCCCGGCTCGATCGACGAGCCAGCCGTTGAACGAATCGCGGCGAGGTACCACCCCCATGCGGAGTTGGGACGCCGGTCTTGCAGCGCGGGATCCAAGATCCAGTCCCGGCACGCCGTCGACTTGTCCCAAGCGAGCCAATAGGACGGTCGTGGACGGATGGGATCCCGAGAGTGGGATTCACTTCGTTGGCAGGTGGGAAGACGTGCGTGAACAGTCACCGGTCAATGCGGGTGAATCGAGCTCGAGCCGCAGTCCGCTCGCGCGGATTCGGGGATTCCGAGGGGCGGAGGCTGGGCGCAATCATCACAACCCCGCTCGGCCTGGTCGTCGCCAGTGCCTCGGACTCGTCCGCGGCATTCCGAAACCATGCCTCTGAACGGCGACGACGTCCCGGTCCCGAGCGCGAATCCAGCGGGTTGGAGTGGGAAGCGCGATTCTGGTGCAAGACAAGGAGGGGGCAGTCCGCACAGATCATGGCGGGACGTCCAGCGGTCCCCCATCATCGACACCGGTTTGATCCCCAGACTGGCCCTCGCACGTTCGTTTGGAGCTGCTCACATGTCCATTCCATCGCCAAGATCGCAGTCCCCTGCAGTCCCGGTCGTTGCGATTCTCGCCGCGGTCCTCGGTGCTTCAGTATCGACCTGGCGGGCGGGCGGCGACACCGCGCTGGGACCCCCGGATTTCCACCGCCGCGTCTCGCCAGCGGTTCGGTCTGCGCCGTCGTCCGGCGAGGGGGGGGTGGCGTCGGTGGATTGCGGCCCGGTCGTGCTCAGCCAGAACACCGACCCGGTCGTGATCGAGATCGGCAACACTGTGGCATGCGGAGAGCAGGTCCCGCAGACCTTCACATATGAGAACTTTGTGGCCCGCGTGTTTCCTGTCGCTGATCTGTTCGCCATCGGATGCGTCGAGTTCGGCGTCGAGTCGAACGAGGGTGGCGACACGTTCGTCGAGCTCACAATTTTCGCTGACGACGTTGTTGCGAACCCAACGACCGCGGCGGTCCTGCAGATCGCGGTTCCGATTGCGAACGGAACCACCCAGCAGCTCTTCAAGGTGGATCTGCCACCGGGCGTGGTTGTACCGGCCGGGGGGACGTTTTCCGTTCAGCTTCGCACGCCCGATCGGGATCCGTCGGCCGGAGGCGACGGCGGCGGGATCTACCTCGGCAGCAACAACAACGGCCAGAGCGCCCCCAGCTACGTGAAGGCGGCCACCTGTGGCG
>JAGQOG010000193.1 GCA_020427695.1 Phycisphaerales bacterium | reverse complement strand
GCACCCAACGATCATCCGTTGCCCCAGATACCTGATCCCTGATAACCCCGACCGTTCATCGCCGATCGCCTCCCGGACACGTTCCCGATCCTCACCACCCGCCAATGACTTCCCCGAATCCGCTACAAGGAACGCTCCCGCCGATCTTCTACGCCATCGGTCGGTATCGGCATCTTCTGGTGCCGATGTCGTTCCTGGCCCTGATCGGGGTGCTGGTGGTGCCGCTGCCGCCGTGGCTCATGGACCTGCTGGTGAGCGCCAACATCTCGTTGGCGGCGATCGTGCTCATGACCACGATCTACATGGCCCGGCCGCTGGACTTCTCGGTGTTCCCGGCCCTGCTCCTCGGCACCACGCTGATGCGGCTGGTGCTCAACGTTGCCTCGACCCGTCTCATCCTGAGCACCGACGCGAACGCGCCCGCGCAGGCGCAGTACGCCGCCGGCCACGTGATCAGCGCGTTCGCCAACTTCGTCGCGGGCGAGTCGATCGTCGTCGGCGCGGTGATCTTCGTGATCCTGATCGTGGTCCAGTTCGTGGTGATCACCAAGGGCGCCACGCGCATGTCGGAGGTGGCGGCCCGATTCACCCTCGACGCCATGCCCGGCAAGCAGATGGCGATCGACGCCGACCTCTCGGCGGGGCTGATCAACGAGGAGCAGGCCCGCACGCGCCGCGACGAGATCATGCGGGAGGCGGACTTCTACGGAGCCATGGACGGTGCCAGCAAGTTCGTGCGCGGCGACGCGATCGCGGGCATCGTCATCACCCTGGTGAACGTCTTCGGCGGCTTCCTCACCGGCGCCCTGCTGAAGGGCTGGCCCATGAGCGACTCGCTCGGGGTCTTCACGCGTCTCACGATCGGCGACGGGCTCGTGTCGCAGGTTCCGTCGTTCATCATCGCGATCGCCGCCGGTCTGATCGTGGCCCGCGCGGGCGGAGGGAAGACGATCGGCGACGAGATCCCCTCGCAGCTCGCCTCCCAGCCCACGGCGCTCTTCCTCATTGGAGGCTTCCTCGCCCTGCTGTCGTTCACGCCGCTGCCGACGATTCCGCTCTTGGGAGCGGCGCTGCTCACGGGTGGACTCGGATGGGTGACGACCCGGTCGAAGCGCGACCGCGCGGCCCAGATGGAGTCGGCCGCCCGTGCGGAAGCCAGCCGCTCCGCGAGCGAGCCGACGGCCGTGGAGCAGCTCCTCGGCGTCGACGTCATGGAGCTCGAAATCGGCTACGGGCTGGTTCCACTGGTCGATGCGGGGCGTGGCGGCGATCTCCTGAACCGGATCGCCATGATCCGCCGCCAGCTCGCCACCGAGATGGGAATCGTGGTTCCGCCGGTGCGCATCCGCGACAACGTCCAGCTCCCGCCCAGCCTGTACCGCGTCAAGATCCGCGGCGCGTCGGTTGGGGAGGGGACGGTGCATCCGGAGCTCCTGATGGCCATGGACTCGGGGCTGGCGACCGGGACGATCGAAGGGATCGCCGCCAAGGAGCCCGCCTTCGGCCTGGAGGCGACCTGGATCGAGCCTGCGCTCAAGGCCGCCGCCGAGACTCGGAACTACACCGTGGTGGACGCCACGAGCGTGGTGGCCACGCACCTCACCGAACTGATCAAGCGCCACGCGGAGGAACTGCTCACCCGCGAGGAGGTCAACCACCTCCTGTCGCAGCTCAAGAGCAAGGCGCCCAAGCTGGTCGAAGAGACCGTGCCGGCGGTGATCAAGCCGGGCGAACTGCAGAAGGTCCTCCAGGCACTGCTCCGCGAGCGGGTGGCGATCCGCGACCTGGAGACCATCCTGGAGACGCTGGCCGACTGGGCGCCGCACACCCGCGACGTGGACGTGCTCACCGAGTACGTCCGGAACGGTCTCCGGCGGACGATCTGCGCGCAGTACGCCGAGCCCGACGAGACGGGGGTGCTCCGGCTGCACTGCGTCACCATGGACCCGGCCGCCGAGGACCGGATCAGCGGGTACATCGACCGCGGCGCGGCGGGCACGACGGTGAGCGTTCCGCCTCAACTGGCCTCGCGGCTGGCCCGCGCGGTCGGCGCGACGGCCGAACCCCTCGCCCGATCGGGCCGTGCGATCGTCGTGGTGGCCGGCCCCAGTGTGCGTGCGCCGCTGCGGCAGATCCTCGATCCCTACGTCCCCGGCGTCGTGGTTTTGGGGTATAACGAGGTGGTTCGCGGAGTGGAGGTCGAGTCGGTCGGACTTGTCCAACTGGAGGCAGCGGAGGCTGCCGTCGCGTAGGGGTCGGTTCACTGGGATCGAGTGGTGCGGGAGTGCCAGTTGTCGCCGGGAGCGCGCGGCTTCGCCGTGTGCCGCCGAATCCACTGATGCCGGTTTCGTCGCAAGGATGCGGAGAGACGAAACACGCAGCCGCCCGGCTGCCCGAAGCCATGGAGGGCTTGCCCCGTGCAGTTGAGGACCTATCACGCCGACACCGTGGCCGACGCCCTCGACGCGATCAAGCGCGACCTCGGTGCGGACGCCCTGATCCTCCAGACCCGGTCCTTCCGCCGAGGCGGGATCCTCGGGATCGGTGCTCGCACGGTCATCGAAATCACGGCGACCGTCGCTCCACCGCGGACGGCGCCGGCGGACCCGCTCGCGCCCAACGGCGCGGCGCGCAGCGCACGAACGAAGGCGTCTCCGGCCAGCGCGCCGAACGGCGCGGCGAGCCGTTCGTCGGTTGATCCCTCCGCGGGAACCGCCATGCGGGCGTATCGCCAGGCCGCTTCGCCTCCGATCGTCGACGCGTCGTCCTCGCTCGTCGTCGATCGGGAACGGACGCGGCGGCTGGCGATGGCCATGCTCGAACAACAGGAGCGGGCGAGCGGGCGAACGGTCGCGACGCCGGCGGCGTTCTCGCCTTCGGCACGGACTGCTGCTCCCCCTGTTGCCCCTGTCGTACCGGCGAGGCCGCAACCGGCAGCCGCGAGCGTTCCCGCAACCGGTCCATCGGTCGAGTCCGCCGTCGGTCGCGCGGCGGGGCCGTCGACGGGTCCTGCCGCCTTGCGCGGGGCGCCACATGAGGCGTCACACGCCACCGGACCGGCCACGGCGACGGCCCGGCGTTACCTTCTCGTCGAACCCGACCAGCCGGCTTCGCCTCCGCCGCCCGCTGAATCCGCACTCGCCACGCCGTCGATGCGCCGCGAGCTCGCAGCGATCCGGGAGCTGGTCGAGCAGGTCCTGGTGCGCCAGCCCGGGCCGGGCGGCAACGGATCGGAAGCGAAGAACGGCTCGCCAGCGCGGACGGATTCTCCTTCGGGCATCCTCCCGGACGGGGGCACGTCGCCCATCCGACCGGAGGCGTTGCAAGAGATGTACGGCCGGTTGGTGGCGCAGGACCTCGCGTCCGAGCTCGCGTCGGAGATCGTCGCCAAGGTCGAGCGCGAACTCCCGGTGGAGTCGCTCGCCGACCACGACGCGGTGCGCCAGGCCGTTCTTCGCCACCTCGAAGAGTTGATTCCGGTGGCCGATGCGCCGTTGCCGCCGGCGCCTCCGGACGGTCGTCCCATCACGATCGCGCTGATCGGACCAACCGGCGTCGGCAAGACCACCACCCTGGCGAAGCTGGCGGCCGCGTTCAAGCTCCGACACGGCCTTCGGGTCGGATTGGTGACCTGCGACACGTACCGGATCGCCGCCGTCGAGCAGTTGCGCACGTACGCGAGCATCATCGGTGTTCCCCTGTATGTGGCGATGACGCCCGAGGACATGCGGAACGCCTGCGCCAAGCTCAAGGACTGCGACGCCGTGCTCATCGACACGGCCGGTCGGAGCCAGAACGACACGGCGCGCATCCGCGACCTGCGAGCGTTCCTGGATGCGGCGCAGCCCCACGAAGTGCACCTGGTCCTCTCCTGCACCGCCGGCGAGAAGGTGCTGGTGCGCGAGGCCGAGGCGTTCGGCGTGGTCGGAGCCGACAAGGTTGTTCTCACCAAGCTCGACGAGGCGGTCAGCTTCGGCATGCTCGTGACGACCGTCCGCCAGGTGGGCAAGTCCATCAGCTTCCTTACCACCGGCCAGGAGGTCCCGGACCAGATCGAGGTCGGGCGATCCCGTCGGCTCGCGGAACTCGTGCTGGACGGCGCCGACAGCCGCGATGGCGACAGCCGCGACGGGGGGCCAGCGCGGCCGTGAGCGAGTCGCCTGTGGACCAAGCCACCACGCTGCGCCGCCTCGTGCAGGAGGCGAGCCGTGGCGCGTCCGCGCTGGGCGAGTCGCTGCCGGCCAGCGTTCAGACGGGCCAAGTGAGCTTCGGCCCGCAGCGGTTCGATGCGCCCCCGCGCTCGCCGGCGATCGAGATCGGGGCGCCGGTGCGGCTGGCCCGGGCCCTGGCCATCGCCAGCGGGAAGGGAGGCGTCGGAAAGAGCAATGTCGCCGTGAACCTTTCCGTGGGACTGGCCCAGCTCGGGGTGCGAACGGTGCTCCTGGATGCGGATCTCGGCCTGGCGAACGCCGATGTGCTCTGCGGCCTCTCGCCCCGGATCACGCTCGACGACGTCGTGGCCCGCCGCTCCTCGCTGGCGGAGGCGGTGGTGGCGGCCCCCGGTGGATTCCGGCTCGTGCCGGGAGCCTCGGGCGTCGTGCGCATGGCCAACCTTCCGACGGCCGATCGCAATTCCCTGCTGCGCGAACTGGAGTCGCTCGAGCGCATGGCCGATGTGATCGTGATCGATACCGGTGCCGGCATCGGTCCGAACGTCGTGGGCTTCGCGGCGGCGGCCCGTTCCGTCGTGGTGGTCGTGACGCCCGAGCCGACGTCGATCACCGATGCGTACGCGATGGTGAAGTCGCTGCACGCACGCTGCAAGGACCTGCGGGTGGAGCTGCTCGTCAACATGGCCGGGAGCGAGTCGGAGGCGCGGGACGTTCATGCGCGAATCGATCGTGTCGCACAGGCCTTTCTCGGGCGGACCATCGGCTTTGCGGGTGCGGTGCCGCTCGACGCAGCCGTCCGCGAGGCGGTCCGCGGCCGATACCCCGTCACGCTCCTTCGTCCCCGATCGCCGGCCGGTCGCGCCTTCCGGCGCCTGGCTCGCCGCTACGTCGATGCTGTGCTCGAAGAGACGGCGGCCGACCAGGCGCGACAGCCATCCCTGTCGCCCGGAACTCGTCCGAACGCCGGTGCGGGGTGCGGCCCGCACGGCGGGATCGAGGGCGATTGGCGGCGTCCCCGGGTCGATGCCGAGGGCGGACTCTTCGCCCGACTGGCCGGATGGATGCGCGGCTCGGGCGGACACGCGGCCGCCCGCCACCGTCCGGAAGGGGTTGATCGTTGAGCGCCTCTCCGCGCATGGCGATTGCCGCCTGTTCGGGATTGGCCGCGTTCGCGGTCGCGATCTTCGCAGGTCTTGGGGTCGGCAACGACGGCCTATCCATCATCTTGCGTGCGATCGTGTGCATGGCGGTCTGCTGGGTGTTGGGTTTCGCCGCCGGAACCGTCGGCATGCACGTCTTGCGCGAGCATGTCGAGGGTGTGAAGGCACGCGAGCCGCTCGAGGTTGAGATGGAAGAGGCGGAGGAAGCGGTGGAGGAGGAGGAGCCCATCGAAGTGTGAGCGGTCGTGAAGATGTGATCGTTTCGAGGCGGACCTGAAAAGGATTGTGCCCTCGGAGTCCTCTCTGTAGAATCCGCGAGCCGTCGCCATGGATTGGCGAGCAGGCTTCACAAAAGCCTTGGTCAAGGAGCCGACCGATGCCGAAGACGAAGACCCGTTCCGGGAATGGGAGCGCACCGCGCTCGATCGCCGCCACGAAGCGATCTGCGAAGGGGGGCGCCCGTGCCAGTGCGCCTGCCGCCGCCGTTGCGGTGGCGCCGGCCGAACTGCCGATCGACGAGGTCTGGCGCGAGTACAAGAAGACGGGCAGCAACGCGCTTCGGAATCGTCTCATCGAGGCGTACCTCGACATCGTGCGCTACACCGCGGAACGCATGCACAGCCGGTTTCCGTCCGAGGTGGATGTCGATGATCTCCGCCAGGCCGGCCTCTTCGGACTGATGTACGCGATCGACAAGTTCGATCTCGATCGCGGCGTCAAGTTCGAGACCTTCTGCACGCAGCGGATCAAGGGCGCCATCTTCGACGAGCTCCGCGCGATGGACTGGGTGCCTCGACTCGTGCGTTCGCGCACGGCGAAGATCGAGCGGGCCCGCAAGGAACTCGAGATGGAGCTCGGCCGCCGTCCGACGGACGACGAGGTGTGTGCGCGGCTCAAGCTCGCCAAGAGCGAGTTCGACAAGGTGTCGAAGGACTCCCGACCCGTCGGCGTCGTCTCGCTCAACCGCAAGTGCTACGAAACCGACTCGAGCAAGGACGTCCGCGAGATCGACGTGGTGCGCGACTCCAAGCAGGAGAATCCGGTCCAGCAGGTGCAGCGGCAGGACCTCCAGGCCCTGATGACCAAGGGACTCTCTCGGGCCGAGCGGCTGATCGTCATGCTCTACTACTACGAGGAGATGACGATGAAGGAGATCGGTGCGACCCTCGACCTCTCCGAATCGCGCGTGAGCCAGATGCACAGCAGCATCCTCGCCCGTCTGAAGGCGCAGATGCAGCATCGGGAGCGGGAACTGGAGCAGTAGCTTGCGGGCGTAGGCGTACGAGCGAGCGGGTGCCGGGTGCCGGTTGTCAGGTGTCAGGTATCAGGTATCAGCAATTGGCTGCACGCCGGGCGCGTATGGTGCGGGCGGAGGCCGTCCGCCCTCGAGCGCAATCGACATGTGGTGGTGCGTACCCGACTCCTGAAACCTGATACCCCTCCGTGCATCCAAGGTCGATCGGCGCCGGGGCGAGCACCGTTCCCGCGGGTCCACGCGCAAGCTGATACCTGATACCCCTCCGTGCAGCCAAGGTCGATCGGCGCCGGGGCGAGCACCGTCCCTCCGGGCCCTCGCGCGATCAGACGGTTACCGTTCGCAACTCGCCGGCCACGCCGATCTCGGCGGTCGTCTTCGACCGCACGTCGTCCACGGTGACGCCGGGCGCGAGCTCGGTGAGCACGAAGCGGTGTCGAGCAGGATCCATCTCGAGCACGCACAGGTCGGTGATGACCATGCTGATGCATCGCAGCCCCGTCAGGGGGAGCGTGCACGCGGGGATGAGCTTCGGTGCGCCGTTCTTCGAGGTGTGGTCCATGGTCACGATCACACGGCGGACACCCGCGACCAGGTCCATCGCGCCCCCCATGCCCTTCACCATCTTTCCGGGGATCATCCAGTTGGCGATGTCGCCCTCCTGGCTGACCTCCATGGCCCCCAGGATCGCCAGGTCGATGTGTCCGCCACGGATCATGCCGAAGCTGTCGGCGCTCGAGAAGTAGCTGTGCCCCGGCACGCCCGTCACGGTCTGCTTCCCCGCGTTGATGAGGTCGGGATCGACCTCGTCGTCGTAGGGGAAGGGGCCCATCCCCAGCAGGCCGTTCTCCGACTGGAGCCAGACCGTCATGCCTTCGGGCACGTGGTTCGCCACCAGCGTGGGCATCCCGATTCCGAGGTTGACGTAGTAGCCGTCGCGCAGCTCCTTGGCGGCACGACGCGTGATGGCGTTTCGGTCCAGTGGCATCGGGGTAAGGTAGTCGGGCGGACGATCGCGCGGCAAGCGACCCCGAAGGCGGCACCCTCGGAACGCCTGCTGCGAACAATCGGACGCGGTCGCTCGTCTTCCATCCTCCCGATGCCGGTGCTACCCCGATGACCCCCATGATGCTGCCACTCCGCGTTGTCGTGCACCTTGCCACGGTTCTTCTGCTCCTGGCGCCGTGTCGAGGGGCGGTTGCACAAGGCGTTCCCCATTCCGCGGAGGAGGCTGCCGCGGGGGCGGTCGAGAACGAGAGCGATGCCGGCACGCCACCGATCGGACCGGATCGCGATGCGCGGCGTGCTTGGCTCGTCGATCGTCTGCGGACGGCATGGGCCGAGTCGAAGGTCCCGGGCATGGCGGTGGCCGTGGTCCAGGGCGACGAGGTCGTGCTGCTCGAGGGATTCGGCTGGCGCAACGTGGAGCAGCAGCTTCCCGCGACGCCCGACACCGTGTTCGCAATCGGCTCGACGACCAAGGCCTTCACCGCGACGCTCGTCGGCTGGCTCATGGACCGCGCTCGCATGCGCTGGGACGACCGCGTGTTCAAGCGCGTGCCGAGCTTCCGACTGAAAGAGCCCGGGGCCACCGGCACCACCACGATTGCCGATCTCCTCAGCCAACGAACGGGTCTCATGCGGGGCGTGCTGGCATGGTGGTCGGGCACCGCCACGCCGGCGCAGATCCTGGAGGCGTGCGCACGCGCGGAATCGACGGCGCCGGCGGGCACGCGCTGGCAGGAGAACGACAACATGTACCTCGCGGCGGGCCTGGCCGCCGCGTCCGCGGGCGGCGACGCCTGGGAGGTGCTGATCCGAGAGAAGCTGCTCCAGCCGTTGGGCATGAGGAGCACCCTGACCGATCACCCCAAGACGACACCGGACAAGCCCGCGGCGACGCCGGCCATGCAACTGGCCCGCGGCTACGTGCGTGACGCGGCGGGCACCCTTCGGGAGGCGTTCGACCGCAACCCGTGGAACGTGGCGCCCGCCTTGGCGATGCGCTCGAATGCGGCCGACCTGGCGGTGTGGTTGCGGTTCCTGATCGGTCGCGGACGCCTCGGCGACGAGCGCCATGTGTCCATGGAGCGCATGGAGGAGGCATGGCGTCCGATGGTGCCGGTGCCTTCCGCCGCGGTCGGGGGACGCGTCGGCGTCTCCTCCGGCATGGGCTGGTTCGTGGACAAGTGGCGGGGGCATCGGCGCGTGTTCGCGCCTGGCGTGATCGACGGCTTCTCGGCGGTGGTGTCGGTTCTTCCCGAGGCGAACCTCGGCGTCGCCGTGCTGTGCAACGAGTCGTCTTCCCCCTTGCCCATGGCGGTCGAGGATCTCGTGTGGCACGGTCTGTTGGACGAGACGCTCGCCCACGACCAGGAGGGTGCCGCACTCGCGCCCGCCCTCGTGGAAGGGCTCGCGGGCCGGTACTGGTTTCAGCCGATCAAGGACTGGGTGACGGTGGCGGTCGAGGCCGGTGCCGTGACGGTCCAGATACCGGGGCAGGCCGTGCATCACCTGCTTCCACCCGACGAGCGCGGTCGCTGGGGCTCCTCCACCAACGACGTGGTTGAGGTGGCGTTCGATCGCGACGCTGCCGGGGCGGTTCAGCAGTTGCGGCTCTTTCAGGCGGGGATGGAGTTCGAACTGCAGCGAGAGGGCGTCACGCGACCGGCCGAGGTGACCGCGGAGGAGGTTGCGCCCCTCCTGGGTCGCTACCAGGACGATGCGCTCGGCACGGCGGTGGAGATCAGGATCGATCGCGGGCGCCTTGCCCTGGACGTTCCCGGACAGATGCTCTTCGAACTCCACCCGCCGGACGCCAACGGCTGGTGGGTGTTCCGCATGACGCGTTCGATGGCGGTCGCATTTGCGCGAGACGAGCAGGGCACGGTGACGGGACTCCGTCTCATGCAGCGCGGAAGCGAGAAGGTGCTGCCGCGCATCGGGGGTCCCGATGCCCCCGCGGCGAGCGAGCCGCTGGCGGCGCTTCTCGCACGACACCGCACGGCGCACGGCTTCGCTGCGCTTCCTTCGCCTGGTTCGTTGCGCGTGGTCGGCACGATCGACTTCGTCAACCAGGGCATCGTCGGCACATGCACGATGCTCGCGAGCGGGCAGGACCGCTTTCGACAGGACATCGACCTGGGGCCGTTCGGGCGCTCCCGGGTGGCGCTCCTCGGCGGCGCGTACGAGGCGAGGTCGGCCTTTGCATCAGACCGTGCGAATTCCGCGACGGACGCCATCGCCCAGTACCTGGCCAATCCCGTCTACCCGCCGACGCTCTTCGACGATCCCCGTGCGACGATGGTCGTGGTCGGTCGCACGGAGGAGGAGGGAACGCGACTCGTGGGAATCGCCGTGGAGTTCGGCGCCAACTCGTCCCATCCCGGGGCGACCGGAGTGGTCTGGCTCGACGAGACCACCGGGCTCTGTCGCCGGATCGAAGCGCCGACGGCGAACGACTGGGGAGGCGCTCGACGGCAGTCGATCGAACTCGCCGACTATCGCGAGGTCGCCGGGATGGAGATTCCGTTCCGGATCGTCACCACGGATCCCGCGTTCGGTCGTTCGGTCGTGGTGATCGACGATGCCCGGGTTGATGCGGAGGCCGGGGACGCCGCGTTC
>JAGQOG010000192.1 GCA_020427695.1 Phycisphaerales bacterium | reverse complement strand
CCGTTGAAGAAGTCATCCTGGCTGCGAGCGGCCCTCGCGACCCATGCCGGCGTCGCCGCGGCTCGCGGTATCTCCCGGGATAACGCAGCGCCGCGGCTCCTTGGCCTGAGCCGCGATGACGCGCTCTCGCCTGCCCTGAGCAAGTCGAAGGGGCCGACGGAGCACTTCTTCAACGGGCTGCTAGTGTGCTGAGTCAGAAATCCGTTCACACATACGTCGCAGGGTTTCGAGGATCTCGTCGGCCGTCTTGGTCCAGACGAAGGGCCTCGGGGAGTCGTTGCTCGAGTCGATGTACTCGAGGACCGCGCTCTCCAGCTGGCGCGTCGAGGCGAAGCTGCCGCGCCGCACCCGACGATTCGTCAGCACGCTGAACCAGCTCTCGACCAGGTTGATCCACGAGCTGTAGGTCGGCGTGAAGTGGACGTGGAATCGCGGGTGACGCGCCAGCCACCGGCGCACCGCGGGCGTCTTGTGGGTGCTGTAGTTGTCGATGACCAGATGCACGTCGAGCGCCGCCG
Source organism: Phycisphaerales bacterium (assembly GCA_020427695.1). Classification (GTDB taxonomy): domain Bacteria; phylum Planctomycetota; class Phycisphaerae; order Phycisphaerales; family SM1A02; genus JAGQOG01. Next base: position 20,467 of record JAGQOG010000192.1, on the reverse strand, counting down.
GAACGGAGCCGTCGATCACCCGGAGGAACCTCACGAACTCGGTCGCCCGGTGCCGGCGGTAGCACTTGCCGATGACCCGGCCCGTCGCGGCGTCGAGGGCTGCGAAGAGGGTCGTCGTCCCATGGCGCACGTAGTCGTGGGTCCGGCGCTCCGCGGCGCCGGGCCCCATCGGCAGCAGGGGCTGGGTCCGCTCCAGCGCCTGCATCTGCGACTTCTCGTCCACACAGAGGACCATCGCCTTGTCCGGCGGATGCATGTACAGCCCGACGATGTCGCGCACCTTGGAGACGAAGAGCGGGTCGTTCGAGAGCTTGAAGGTCTCCACCCGGTGCGGCTGGAGCACGAACGCCCGCCAGATCCGGCTGATGGTGCTCTGGCTGAGCCCCGTCCGCGCGGCCATCGAGCGGGTGGACCAGTGCGTGGCGTCCTTGGGCGACTCCTCGAGCGTCCTGGCGATGACGCGCTCGACCTGCTCGTCCGTGACCCGGCGCGGCGCGCCGGGCCGCGGCGCGTCCACGAGCCCGTCGAGGCCGTCGCGGACGAACCGCTGCCTCCACTTGCCCACCGTGGGCCGGCTCACGCCGAGCTCCTCGGCCACGTCCTGGTTGGGCACCCCCTCCGCGCAGAGGAGGACGATCCTGGCGCGCAGGGCCAAGGCCTGGGCCGACGTCGGACGCAGGGCCCAGCCGCGCAGCTCGGATCGCTGCTCCTCGGTGACGATCAGTTCGGGGAGCGGTCTGCCCATGGTCGGTGGCCTCCTGTACCAGAGATCGACCGACCCGCACAGCGGGCAGCAAATATTCCAATGAACTTGTGACTCAGCACACTAGCGTCGTCACTTCGAGGGATTCGAGCCGTGCGGCGCGCCCTCGCTTCCGCCTCGTCGATCCACTGCCGCTCGAAGGAGATGTGACCGCCGCGTCGGGAGTACCCATGTTCCAGCGATTGTTGCTCCGGTCGGTCTGATGGCGCAGTGTGTCCCGGGAGGGCGACACCGGTGCTGCCCCGATCGGTTCTGTCCGGTGCGGCGTGCGCATGAGTCGCGACGCCGGACGGCGCGTCGCGCGACGAGCCGGCGCGTTCGGCGGCAACGGTCGGCGAGCTCTTCGCCCACGCCAAAGACGAGCTGTCGGGCAGCAGTGACAACAGGGCACCGGCGATGATCGCCGTCAGCGGGAAGATGGGTGCGTTCGTCAACCCACCTGGTCCGAGGCGGTTCCCCAAGCCGCGCGGACGACCGGGCGAGGCATGGGTTGGGTGGTCGAGTGTCTTCATCCGTCACCTCCGAGGGCCAGCGTGGCAGGACTACGGGAGCCGCGGCGGTCGCGCCGCCTGATCCGCAGCGAGTGTGCGGCCCCGCTCGGTCAGGGCCAGTTCCGCCGTCGGTCCGCGACCCACGACCTTCGCGAATCCGAGGCGGCGCAGAAGCACCGCGGCGCTGGCCGCCGGGCCCAGTTGGCGGACGGGAACATTCGCTCGGCAACGATCAAGGAGGTCGGCCGACGATCGAAGCAGGACCTCGTTCGCACGCAGCCGCTCGCGCCAGCTTCGCACGCCGTCGAACACGTTCGCGGGGCCGCCGATGAGCACCCAGGCCGCGCCGGCCGTGGCGTGCCGGGGACTGAAGTAGCCGAGGCGGGGCGTCAACAAGCTGATTTCGAGCATGAGCATCTCGATGTCGCTCATCGGCTTGACACCTTTCAGCGGATCGACGCTCCGCCACGCGGACACGATCGACACCACGCCGAACAAGGCCATGACTGCGAGGGAGAAGGACGTGCGGCGCAACCCGATCAGGTCGGCGAAGAAGCCGCCGAAGATCCAGGTCGCGCAAAAGAGGAATCCGAGGGTGACCACGGTGACTGCAATTCCGGACACCATCTGGATGATCGCGCGGAAGGTGTCTTCGCGGTTTTCGACAACCACGGCCCGGCGGATTCCCTCGAGAACGGCGTGATCGATCATGTGTGTGGGTCCGATCGCGACTTGTCCCGGCTCGCCGGCGGAAGATGCTTCCGGCTCACCATTGTGCCCGACACTCAGCGTTTCGCTTCCGGCGCCAGCTCCTGCCGCGTGGCGATCGGGACGTATCCGATCTCCAGACCCTTCGGTGGCTGCACGATCTGGGCGGGATCGAGCTCGGCCAACGTGCCGACGGTCGGGGGCGCGAGGTAGTCGCGGTCCTTCGTCCACGACCGGTGCAGCTTCTCGACCCGCACCTGCATGGCTTCGCGCTCTTCACGGGTGAGGTCGGCGTTGAGGAGCGCCGGCTGGTCGGCGAAGCGATACCAGTAGTAGGTGACGACGCTTCCGTCGCCGAGGTGCGCCGTGAACGGCCCTGCGGCCGGACCCGGTGCCTTCCATGTGCTGTCGGCGGCGTCCGGCGTGTCGTACGCCTCCGGGGCTGGCTCGTGCGGACGTGCAAAGGGAACGTCCTGCAGGCCCGTCTCGAGCGGCACCTCAGCGGGCGACGCCGCCACCCACTCCGTCTTCCCCCCGTCGCTCCGGAGTCGGTAGTACTCGGGGAGCACGACCATCTCGCCCGCGGGCGATGCGATGCGGGTCACGAGTTGGGCGTTCCACTCGTAGCCGTAGGTCGTGGGATCGGGTGCAATGGGCGTCGCGAACGACGTCCAGGCCATCGGCGCCCGCTCCTCTTTCGGCGTGCGCTCCGCGTAGATGCGCCACGTGGACCCGCCCTCGGGACGAACGTGCTGCACGTGTTCGCCCGCAGGATCGATCGCGCCGCTGACGGGCTCGCCGCCGTCGAACCACCGCTGCACGCCCTCCCACAGTGCGGCCTTGGAGTAGCACGTGAGGCGATGAAGCACGATCGTTCTGCCGTCGGCGTTCACGGGGAAACGGGTCGGCGCCACGCGGGCGAAACCCGCGCCCGAGGCATCGGAACCAACCGCCGCCGGCACGTACTGCGTCTCCATCTGGAAGGCCTTGTTCGGTTCCGACGGACGCGCGTCGAGGAGCTGTCCGGCGTACGCCGGATCGACGACCGCCGAGTGCGACCAGAAGTACGGCGTGAAGAAGCACACCGGCCCCTTGAAGGTCCTCGTGTTGAGGAAGAGCGTCCAGCAGTTGTCGCCGGTCGGAATCGACCTGCCGGCGGTGATCGCCTTGGGCGACAGCAGTGGGAGCGGCAGGTAGCCGTAGCCGAAGAGATCACCACACGTGCCTTGCTTGACGTTGAGGCCGTCGATCGGAAAGAGCAGCCAAGGACTCAACTGGGCCACGCCGTACAAACCCGCGGGCTGCTCCCACGTGCCGCGACCATGGGCCGGCCCGTTGGCGATCTCGGTGAAGTTCACCGCCACACCGCCCATGATGAACTTCGGTGTTTCGGTCGGGAAGCGCGTGTCGCGCCACCAGCCGAGTCCGCCTTCGATGTCGGAATAGAGGTTGGCGGGCGGCTTGCCCGGATACTGGGCGTGCATCCACGTTCCGAACAATCCCGTCTGGAAACGGTGCCCGGGGTACCGCTGGAGAAGGGGCCACGCGGCCGCGTAGAGGGAGAAGCCCGCGTTGAACTCCTCGGGGACCCGCTCGGTCGAAACCAGCAGGTAGCCGGCCATCTCACCGCGCTGGACCTCGGCCGAACGGGCCGCGTCGGGTGACCCGCCCGACGTCCAAGCCGAAACCATGATCGCGGCAAGTGCGCCGGCGAGGAGCGATCGATGTTGCACCGGGGACGACCTCTTGATCATGTTGGTTGGCCAGGGAAAAGGACGAAGGGACGAAGGGACGGAGGGACGGAGGGACGGAGGGACGAAGCGGGACTGTCGACGCTCCACCCCGGAGCGGTCAAGCGACCGGCGAACCGCGAGGAATCGGGCTCATGCCACGACCTCGAATGGCCGATGCACCGGAGGCCCGGTAACTCCCGCGTGGGAGGGCTACCGTCGAACGACCCGACCATGGCCAGCAATCAGATCCTCGTGACCGGCTCGGCCGGGTTTGTCGGCAGCACCGTCGCCGAGCGGCTCGCGGCCCGCGGCGATCGCGTGCTGGGGCTCGACTGCTTCGATCCCTACTACAGCGTGGCGTGGAAGCGGCGCACCGCCGCAGCGCAGCGGGCACAGTTCGGGATCGAAACGCTCGAGACCGATGTGCGCGATCGCGACGCCCTGCGCCGGCTCTTCGAGTCGCGGCGATTCGACGCCGTCGTCCACCTGGCGGCGCTGGCGGGGATCCGCGCCAGCGTGGCGCGCCCCGAACGCTACGTTGAAGTCGATCTCAACGGCACGCAGAATGTGCTGGATGCCGCCCGCGCGGGCGGCTGCGACCACGTGGTGTTCGCGTCCACGTCGTCCGTGTACGGCGATGCGGCCCGTGCTCCCTTTGTCGAGGACGACGCCAGCGACCGACCGCTCCAGCCGTACGCCGCCGCCAAGCGCGGGGCCGAGATTCTCGGCTACGCCTACCACCGCCTCTACGGGCTCCGTTTCACGGCGCTCAGACTCTTCTCCGTCTACGGGCCGCGCAATCGTCCCGACATGATGGCGTACCGCATCGCCGAGAGCATCGAGCGGGGCACGGAGATCGAGGTGTTCGACGGCGGCCAAGGGCTCTGGCGCGACTGGACGTTCGTGGACGACGTCGCCGACGGTTTCGTGCGGGCGGTGGACGTTCCGCTCGGGTACGAGATCATCAACCTCGGCCGTGGGGAGCCGATCGAGCTGCGAGCGTTCATCGAAGGTCTCGAGACGGTGGCGGGGGGGCGGGCCCGCGTGCGCTCCGTCCCGAAGCCCGCCTGCGACATGCAGCACACCCATGCCGACATCACCAAGGCCCGCGTGCTTCTGGGCTACCAGCCGCGCACCGGCATCAGGGAAGGATCGGCCGCCCTTTGGAGGTGGTACCGGGATCACACCCTCGAAGGAGCCGCGTCACTCGCGCCAGCCCGACCGACGCTCTCGGCCGCCTGATCCCACGTCGACGTCGCGAACGGGACGGTCCGTAGAATCGGCCTCCACCCATGGGCCGTCTGGCCCCGATCGGACGCGATCCTCGAGCACCCGCGCCATGGCACGCCCACCCAGCGCCAACCACCCACGACGCTCCCATCGCGCCCTCTTGGCACTGGTGACGCTGTCGGTCCTTGCGGGCTGTCAACACCGCCGCATCACCGTGGAGATGAACGCGACCGAAGGCCGGGTGGACCGCAGCTTCGCCACCAATCGGCTCGATCGCACCAACGCGGCCCGTGTCGCCGAACTCTACGGGTCGGGACCGGTCAAGGACGCCGAGGTCGGCGGTGTGCGCTTCGACGGGTCGTTCGGCGAGGTGCTTCCCAGCGAGGTCGGCAACCGCAACGGCATCGCCGAGCTCGCGGCCGAGTTGGGTACCGCCCGCTTCTACTTCGAGGCGTTCGGCCGAACCGACACGACGACCGCCGCGGACAACGCCTCGCCATCCGCCGCGACCGTGCACGACGAGTGGGCCAACCTCAAGCAGCGCATGGCCGCGGGCGAACTCTGGATCCGTCTCTTCGGCCAATGGGCCGAGAAGCAGATTCCGGACTCGGGTCGACGCGAGGCGTTCCGCGTGTGGGTGGAGACGACGCTGGTTCCCGGTGCGAACAACATCATGCTCCAGTACGGGTCCATGCAGGCCACCGCGCAGAGCCAACGCGTTGGGGGCCGCATCCGGGAGGCCGACGAGGGCGGCGGCCGCACCGAGGACGAGACCTTCTGGCGCCAAGTGTTCGTGCCGCTCCTGCTCAGCCTGGCCGTCGAGGGCGGCGACACGCCCGTCCTGACCCCTGAGGAGACGCACACGCTGCTGCTTCTCTCGAGCGACGGACGCGCCGGAGGCGACCGACGGCAGTGGAGCCTCGACAACATCTTTCTCGAGATCCTGTCGCGCCAGGTGCGGCGGTTCCGACCCGACATCCAGCGGGTGACGGTCCCGCAACTGTTCGCCGCGGGATTCGCGTTCTACCTCTACGCCACGGGGAGCCGCGACTGCGTGGACTTGCTGCTCGCCTCGCCGGCGATCCCCGAATCCGACAAGCAGAAGCTGCGGAACGGCGATCGATCCATTCCGCTTCCGCCCCCCTATGGGATCGAACCGCTCCGGCGGCCCGATTCGACCGAGGCGGAAGTGCGCCTCAAGACGGGCGGCGAGCCGTACGCCACCAACGGTCTGTGGGATCCGGAGCACGGACAGGTGGTGTTCAAGACGCGCTTCTACGACGCCGCGAACCGCACCATCCAGTACCAGCCGATCTTCTACGCCGCGTGGACCATCCCCGCACGGGATCGTCAGGAAACGCTCTTCGGGAGCGTCATTCTCGAGGGCGAGGCGCTGGCGGACTACTGCCTGTGGGAACAGATGCTGACCCCGGACGATCGCATTGCCTGGAGCGAGACGTTGCTCGCCCTCGAGCGCGACGGCACCACCGACGCGATGCGGCAGTTCGTGCAGAACCGTCCGAAGCGGCCGGCGCCGCGAGCGCTGATCGCGTGGCTCGAAGCGGACGAGGAAAAGTAGTCGTGTGCCACCGATTGGCCGTGTGTGCGGTCAGTCGGTGCGCCGTCGAACGTTCCATCGGGATCGCGTGAACGAAGGCTGGGTGCCACGGCCATCCTGGCCGTGACGAACGTCGCACCTGGTCCCACACGGCTTGGAAGAACGGGTGCCACGGCCATCCTGGCCGTGACGAACGTCGCACCTGGTCCCGCACGGCCTGGAAGAACGGGTGCCACGGCCATCTTGGCCGTGACGAACGTGCAGTGCGTCTCCACACGGCCTGGAAGAACGGGTGCCACGGCCATCCTGGCCGTGACGAACGTGCAGTGCGTCTCCACACGGCCTGGAGGAACGGGTGCCACGGCCATCCTGGCCGTGACGAACGTGCAGTGCGTCTCCGCACGGCCTGGAAGGCCGTGGCACCCTCGATGTGCGCCCGCGCCGGGTGCCACGGCCATCCTGGCCGTGTCGACCGTGCAGTGCGTCGCCGCACGGCCTGGAAGGCCGTGGCACCCTCGAGGTGCGCCCGCGCCGGGTGCCACCGCCATCCTGGCCGTGACGAACGTGCAGTGCGTCGCCGCACGGCCTGGAAGGCCGTGGCACCCTCGATGTGCGCACGACGCACGATCGATGTCCGACGTGGATCCGTCGATCGCTTCCCGTACAATCGACGCATGACCGCCGCTACCACCACCGTGCCTCCACGCGAACTCGATCCCATGCTCGATCGTCTTGTCGCCGCCTTTGGCGCGTCCCACCGCGACCGTCTGCGCGACGGGCTTGCACGTGTGAACGAGCGATGGACGCTTGCCGACGGCGATGCGGACGCGCTGGAGTCGTTCTGCAGCGATCACTTCATTGCGGATCCTGCCCAGCGGCGCCTCCTCGTGGACCGGCTGGAGACGGCGCTCGAGCAGATCAACGGCCACCTCTACGAGATGCGGCGCACGCTTCGGCGCTGGTCGGACCTCACGGTCGAGGAGGTTCCGCGTCTCGACGACCTCTTGGCGACCTTCGATCCGGCGCCGGACCTCTCGGAACAGCTCTACCGTCAGCGCCTCGCCTTCATCGCCCTCCTGAACCTCCACCGGCCGCGTCTGGACGAGATGCTCCGCGATGGTCCCACCTGGACCACCGAGCAGTGGGCCGAGGCCCGCATCGCCCAGGCGTTCGGGCCGCGCATTCCCGCGGAACTCAACGACCTTGCCCGCAAGGTCGGTCACACGGCCAATCAATGGGTGGCCCGCTTTCACATCCCCGTCGGCGGACTCGTCGATCGCGACGGGCGGCCGTGTTTCACGCAGCCCCGCGCCCTCCTCGCCCATTGGCTGGTGCGCGAGGAGATCAAGGCCCGCTACAACGATCCCGAGGGTCTCGGCGCCCAGCGGGCGTTGGCGTGGGTGATGGCACGTCACATCGACGGCTCCGTTCCGACGGCAGTCATGGACGGAGGCGCCACCGGCGCCTGGGACGCCGAACGCAACACGATCGACGGCAAGCCCGCCGGCGAGACGGTGGGCACGGCGCGGTACGAGCAGTGGCTGGCCCAGCGCGGCCTGGCCACCAAGTTCGACGCCTACTACCCCGAACAGCCCACCGCCATCGCGCGGAAGTTCGAGCTTGCGCGGGAGATTCCCGAGGAGGAGGTCGAGCGCCTCCTCGTCGAGCTCCTGGAGCACCCCGTGCGACGCGATCTCGCCGCCTTCATGCGAACCCGCCTGGGCCGCGATCTGGAGCCGTTCGACGTCTACTTCGACGACATCGCCGAGAGCCGGCCCGGCGAGGAGCTGAACCGCGCCGTTCGTCGGCGCTTCGGCGACGAGAAGGCGTTCCAGGCCCAATTGCCGCAGGTGCTGGCGGAGCTTGGGTTCTCCCACGGCGACGCCGCGTTCATCGGTTCGCGCATCACAGTCGAGATCGCGCGCGGGTCGGGTCACGCCATGCGACCGGCGTTGCCCGAGTACGCCGCCTGGCTGCGCACCAACCGTCTCGAGAACGAGCTTGGATGGGACGGGCTCGACACGGCGATGCACGAGCTCGGCCACACCGTGGAGCAGGTGATCTCCGCCAACTTCGCCCCCCGGCCGGCGCTGCGGGGCGTCCCCAACACCGCGTGCACCGAGGCGTTTGCGTTCCTCTACCAGTCGCTCGCCAAGCGCGTGCTGGGCCTTGTGGAGGACGGCGAGGAGGAGCGGGCCTTCGCCGTGGACAGCGTGCAGACGATGCTCGCGGCGTGCCAGATCGCGGGGCCGTCGTTGCTCGAGTTGCGCCTCTGGCGCTGGCTCTACGCCCATCCGGAAGCGACGCCCGACGCCATGCGCTCCGCCGTGCTCTCAATCGCGGACGAGCTCTGGGAGCACTACTACCGGCGCGACTTCGGCCCGGATCCGTATCGGATCCTCGCCGCCTACCAGCACATGGTGGCGCATCCGCTCTACCTTGCCGACTACACGCTGGGACACATCATCAGCCACCAGGTCCGTTCGTACATGCGCGAGCGCGACCTGGCGGCGGAGACCCGCCGCATCTGTTCGATCGGTCGAGTCACGCCCGACCTCTGGATGCGCCAAGCGGTCGGCGGCCCGATCTCGGCGGACGTGCTTGCGCGCGACGCGGGCGAAGCGGTGAAGCGGCTCTCGTAGACGCGAGGAATCCAGTCAGCGGCGCCGTCGCCTTCCTCGGCGAGCGGCGCCCAGGAGGAGCAGCGCCGCGGACGGAGCGGGTACCGGGTTGTCGGAGAACGTCGCCATGATGCGAAACGACTCGCCGTAGCCGGCCTCGCTCACACGCAGGAGCGGCAGGTGCCCGACCCAGATGCCCGACGGGGGCCCGCTGCCGCCGCCGCCACCGCTCTCGCCCTCTCCGCCGCCCTCGCCACCGCCGCCCCATTGGCCCGGTCCGCCCGCGAGCGGGCTGCCGAACGCCATGGTGAGCGATCCGAGTTGGCCGAGAGACACGTGGGTCTGGTCCCAGAGGTCCTGGGAACCCGAGATGGCGTCGACGGCGGCCACGCGGGTGCCGAGGATCTCGGAGGACTCGCCGATGTGCGCGACGTTCGGACCCAGGTAGGAGAAGGTCCCCGAGGCGATCCCTTGGCTGGTCGAGAGTTGAAGGAGGTCGATGTCCGCTCCGGGGCTCGTGGCCCCGTAGGTGTTCGTGCCGAGATCGATCACCTGGAGTGCATCGAGATGGGTCGCACCGACCGCGTTCATGATGCCGGCGAGGTCGATCCGGATGACCGTATGGGCGCTGTCGATCGTCACCATCTCGCTCGAGACGAAGGTGCCGTAGGCGCCGACGTAGCCGTACGCCGGAACGGGCGGCGCGTTGACGAACGTTCCAAGATCGACCTCGAATCCGGCCAAGGCCGGGGAGGCGATGGCCAGGACGATGCTGGCGACAAGCGCGGGTTGATCCAACATGAGCCACCTCTCTTCGTTGCGGGGCGCGTCGAGCGTTCCGTTCGGCGCAGACGGCGCGAACGGCACGAACGTCACCGAGCGTGCGCCCGGCACGGATGCACGCCAACGAAGGTGAGGAGATTGGCCTTGAGCGGTGCGAGGACCGGTCGGTCTGTAGGAGGTGCGCCGGCGGCGGCCGGTCCGAGTACCTATCATCGCGGCCCATGCGGGTCGTTTCCCTTCTTCCCTCGGCCACCGAGATCCTGTGCGCCGTCGGCGCGTCCGACCTGCTTGTCGGCCGATCGCACGAGTGCGACTTCCCGGACGCGGTGCGTTCGACTCCCGTGCTGACGGGCCAGCGCACCACCGCCGTGTCCGAAGGCGGCGACAGCCGGTCGATCGACGCCGAGGTTCGGGCGTCGTTGGCGGACGGCGCGAGCCTGTACACCCTCGACGAGCCGCTGTTGCGCCGCTTGCGGCCCGACCTGATCCTCACGCAGAACCTGTGCGAGGTGTGTTCGATCGACCTGCGCACCGTGGAGCGGATCGCGGCCTCCATGGATCCGCCGCCATGCGTGCTGTCGCTCGATCCGAAGTCGCTCGAGGACGTGTTCGACGATCTCCTCCGTGTCGGGGAGGCGGTCGGACGCCCGTCGGAGGCGGAGCGCCGGCTCGTCGCGCTACGCGAGGAGTACTGGTCGGCCGTGGACTACACGGCGCCGTACACGGACGGCCCGGAGGTGGCGCTGCTCGAATGGATGGACCCGCTCTTCGTGGGCGGGCATTGGACGCCACAACTGATCCGCGCCGCGGGCGGACGCCATTCGTTGAACGAGACTGGTTCGAAGTCGCGCCAGGTGTCGCCGGACGAGCTCGTGGCGTCGCAACCGGAACGGATCGTCGTTTGCCCTTGCGGCCTCGATCTCGCGGCGATCAGGGCCGAACTGCCGCGTCTGGCGGAGCAGCGGTGGTGGGGAGCGCTTCCCGCCGTGGCCGACGGCGCGGTGGCGTTGGTGGACGGCAGCCAGATGTTCAACCGTCCCGGCCCCCGCCTGGTGGACGCGTTCCGCTGGCTGGTGGCGTGGATCAACGGGCGACCGGAAGTGGAGCCGCCGGGATTCCCGTGGATTCCCCTGAACGGGTGAGCGACATGCGCCAGCTACGCATCGGCGGCGCTGCGCCCGATCGCGAAGTACAGGATCATGCCGAGCAGCGGAAGCAGAATCACCAGGAGTGTCCACAGGAGCTTGTGGCCGACCGATCCACGTCCGCCGAGAACGCTGACGAGGGCGATGATGTCGAGGATCAGGATGACGAGTCCAACGATCCCGTAGCCGGTAGACCAGGCCAAGGTCAGGGGAGTCATGGCGGATCCTCTCGGTGGTGCGGAAGGGGAACAGTCGCGATCACGATAGTCGTAGGGTCGAGACTGTCAACCGAAAGAATGCCCGCACACCGGTTCCGCGCCAACCGCACGGCGGCTCCCGATCCCCGAAGCGCGATCGACCGCGGACCCTCGTGCGCACTGCGCCTACCCCCAATTCGCGAGCAGAAGACCGAGATCCGCCCCGTCCACAGCGCCGTTGCCATCGAGATCGGCGGCGCAGCTCGTGCACGGGCCCCACGCCCCGAGCAGAAGACCCAGATCAACGCCATCGACGAGCCCGTCGCCATCGAGGTCGCCAGCGACGGGCAGGCCGTCGCCGATCATGATCGGAAGATCGGGCGTGGTTTCGTACGCGTGGTCGAGGATGTACATGCCGGTCACGCCCGAGGCGTTCCTGAGGCGCAACCATCCGTAGTGGAACTGGCCGTCCTTCAGGAGTCGAAGGCCGGCATAGTGCTCGGCGCCGATGGCCGCCCACGCACCCTGCACAACGCCGCTGTTCGACTTGAAGATCGCCAGGCTCGGTTCGAGCCGGATGATCTCGTCGGGCCCGAAGACGTCGCCGTTGTCATAGCCGGTGGTGTAGAGCCCGGAGTAGTTCGCGCCCACGCCGTTGCCGGCGAACGTCTGGATCGGTCCCACGGCGACGAACGAGCCCCAGCCGGACGCAGATCCGTAGTACACCTGGAAGTCGGTTGTTCCGTTGCCGTCGAGGTCGATCAGTTCCGCGGCACCGGCCACGAGCGTGTCGTTCGAGTCCACATACACAACATCCGAGTTCGTGCTGGCACACGCCAGCAGTGCCGCGCCGATCGAAGAGGCGATCGCAGTGATTCGCACGTTGGACACCCGTCTGGTTTGGTTCCCTCCGCCGCCGGAGCGAGACGCCCTGCTCCGACGCGGAACCCGATCAGGGTCGCCGACGCCGCCCAGTCGCTGCAGTGTTTGCACGCGCACGGAACGAATGCGGCGCGGAACCGGGCGCGCTGACGGATGTCATACCGACCAGTTGGACGGCGAGACGATCGCCCGACGCCGCTCGGTCTGACGCGCAACTACCGCCGCGCGCCCATCGAGGGATGCCCCATGGCGGGGGCCACGGCCGGGACCGAACCCTGGCCTCGCTCCCAGTCGTTGGCGCCGGCGAAGCGCGCCGCTGCTCCGTTCACGGCCGGGTGGCCCCATACGTCGTAGTACGGGTCGGCATAGCCGTTCCAGTAGGTGCCGCCGTAGTAGTCGTCGGTCACGTACTGATCGGCGTCTGCGCTCTGGCCGACGCTGCCGCTGGCGGGAGGATTCGCGGGGTTCTGCACGTACGGCCGGGGCGTCCACGCGGGCGGCGCGCCGGAGAAGTGATACTGGTCCCAGTGGTGCCGCAGCGCCGCCTGCTGCTGCTGGTACTTCTGGATGTTGGCGGCCCGCTGCTGAGGCGAGATCGATGGATCCGACGCCGCCTGGTCCATCGTGGGAGGAGGCGGCTCGTGCGAAGAAAGCCGCTTCGCCGCGGGCGTCTTGGACCACGCGGCGTAGGCGTTGAGCTTTCCTTGGGCATGGAGGAATGCACTCATCTTCGCCACCTCCGCGTGCAGGGAGTTGAGGCGGCTCCACTGCGGCTGAACCAACCCCTGCGTCGCCACGACGTCGTTCTCCATCTGGCCCACGTCGGACGAGATGGGCGTCGGCGTGCCGCGCAGTCGCTGGTCTTGCAGGGCGACCTCGAACGATTGATGGAAGCTGAGGCCGTGGAACGAGCTCGACGAGCCCGTGGGAGCGAACGATCGGAGGGCACCGTCCAGGTTTTGCTCGGAGATGAAGGCCTTCATCTGCTCCATCCTGCTCTGCGCATCGCGCACCATCGGGCCGATCGTGTCCGTCATCGTATTGAGGGCGTTCAGCTCGACTTGAAGTTCGACCGCCGTCGGGTTCGCTGGGACGAGTCCCGCATCCGCGGTTCCGGTGCTGGTCTGCGCCGTGGCGGGGGTGGCCGCGAAGGCGCAGCCGATCAGCGTCAGGGCGAGCACGGCAGATGATGACGTTCGGCGGCGCATGACGACTCCTTGGCTTGGGTTCTTCCGGACCAGACGCGCGATCGACGGGCGCCCGAGACCATGGAGTCGCCGACGGTGTGCGGGTCGCGGCGACGGCACGCGAAGTCGGACGACACCGCGGCGGCGCAGCGGTCGTTCGGGAGTATATGGTCCGCTCCTCGACATGGCTTCGAGGGTTCGAGCGGGGGCTTGCGGGGGCAATCCCAGGCCAGTCGACCCGAATCTCGCTAGAGTGCCCGCCATCAATGAGTCAAGACGCTCTCGCCGCCCCCCTGCGCCTGCCCTTGCCCGACACCGTCATGCGCGGGGACGTGCGCTGGTCGTACGCCGTGCCGATCGCGGCCATGCACCTGCTGGCACTGGCCGCCTGCCTGCCTTGGCTGTTCAGTTGGACGGGCCTGGTGGCGATGGTCGTGGGGGTGCATGTCTTCGGACAGGGCATCAACCTCTGCTACCACCGGCTCCTCGCCCACCGGAGCGCCCGGGTGCCCCGCTGGCTCGAGTACTCCCTTGTGGTCGTGGCGCTGTGCTGCATGGAGGACACTCCCGGCAAATGGGTGGCCACGCATCGGCACCATCACAACCATTCGGACGAGCAGCCCGACCCCCACAGTCCCCTCGTGAACTTCCTGTGGTCGCACATCGGCTGGCTGCTCGTGCACAACGGGGGCACGCATCACATCGAGGCGTATCGCCGGTTCGCGCCGGACATCTTCCGCGACCCGTTCTACCTGCGCCTTGAGCGCGGACTGCTGTCGGTCTGGGTCTACCTTGCCCACGCGGTCCTCTTCTTCGGCGCGGGGCTGGCCGTGGGCTGGATCGGGGGCGGATTCGCCGCGGGCATCCAGTTCGGCCTGAGCCTCCTCGTTTGGGGCGTGATCGTGCGGACCGTCGTCGTCTGGCACATCACCTGGTCGGTGAACTCCCTCACCCACCTCTTTGGCTACAAGAACTACGAGACGGACGACCACAGCCGCAACAACTGGTTCGTGGCCCTGCTCACCGTGGGCGAAGGCTGGCACAACAACCATCACCACGATCCGGCAAGCGGATCGAATCAGCATCGGTGGTGGGAGTTCGACATCACCTACTACGAGCTCAAGCTGCTCGAGAAGCTGGGCCTGGCCACGAAGGTCGTCCGGCCGCGGCACCTGCGGCACGAGGCGCGCGAGACGCGCGAGGCCGTGGGCGCTTGACCGATTCGTCACGGCCAGTATGGCCGTGGCACCCGATGTGTGCGTGAGTCGTGGTACCCGACGTGTGCGTGAATCGAGGGTGCCACGGCCTTCCAGGCCGTGCGTGGAGGCGCTTGACAGATTCGGCACAGCCAGGATGGCCGCGGCACCCCTCGCGAATCACGCCAACGACCAGTCGTGTCCGCCCGCGATCACGCGTTCGACACGGGCCACGATGCCGCCTTCCGCGCGGGAGGCGTCCATGTCGGCCCTGCCCTCGACGTTCCATTGTTGCTCGTCGTGAGGATCGAGGATGGTCTGGCGGATGGCGCCGGACTCCGGGTCGAAGGCAAAGAGGGCGGGGCCGCGGGCATCGGGACCGACGTTGATCGACTCGTAGCGCGCCCAGTAGGGTGCCATCTGTTCGCGGATCGCCTCCGCGGTCAGGTGCGGCCCGGCCAGCGCGACGTAGTCGTGTGCCGCCAGGCAACGCACCCACTCGAAGGCGCAGTTGCGGGCCATGCGGCGCAGCAGACCGTCGAGTCGTGCCGCCGCGGCACGATCGACCCGATCCGCCGCGGCCACGGCGGGTCGCTCCTGGCCGTGGTGCTCCCATTCCTCCGAGACGCTGGAGTCGACGTGCTCGATGAGGGCGCCGAGATCCTGGAGGAGCTGTTCGATCGCCGCCGGCCGACCGGGCTCGGGCAGGACGCGGGCGAGCACCTTGTGGGCGTCCGAAAGGTAGTAGAGGAGCGTGTGCTCGTCATGGACGAGTTCGTACCGCCGCACGTACTCGGAGAAGGTCTCGCCGCGCTCGAGGAGATCCCGCGCCACCGACTTGGCCCGCGGGGCCTCGGACGCGATGTACGGATGCGACTTGGTCCACAGCCGGAACGCGACGTCGATGGCCTCCGCCAGCGGCTGGGGATGCTGGATCGCGTCGAGCGTCTCGAGCATCGCGTTGCGCTCCTCGATGCTCTGTCCCGGCTGGCGCAGTTCGTTGTACTTCGCGTCGCGGGCGACGCGGGCCTGGGCGCGAAGGATGGCCCGTGGGTCGTCGAGCATCGACTCGACGAGGCTCAGCACGTCGAGGTCGTAGTCGGGCGCCTCCGGTTCGAGGACCTCGATCGCGGCGCGGACGAAGGGGATCAACGGCCGGTCGAACGCGGCGGCGAGCGCCTCCGCCTGGGACAGGTCGTACAGGCGTCCCTCCTCGTTCGGGGCATCCAGGCGCCGGACCAGCTCGTGCTCCTCGAACGCCGCGAGGATGCGCTCGGCTTCCTCCAGGTGCCGCTCGACATCGTCTCCCACGGAGCGGATCAGGTCGAACAGGGCGGCGCGGCCGTCGCCCGGCCGATGGAGGATCTGGAGCACCAGGGGCCCCGTCACCTCGAAGCGGGTGACGAGCGGCGCGAGGTCGGCGACGAGGAGCTTCCGCATCGTCGCCTCGTTCCAACCCTTGAATCCCGGCGGCTCCTTCTCGGCGTGGAACTTCTTGCCTGAGGTGCCGGCCTTGGCCTTCTTGCGGGCGTTGCGGATCTCGTGCTCGGGCGCCTGGACCAGCACGGTTCCAACGTCGTCATGGCCCTTGCGTCCCGCCCGACCCGCGATCTGGTGGAACTCCCGGGCGTTGAGGCGGCGGGAGCCTTGGCCGTCCCACTTGTAGAGCTGGCTGAACACCACCGAGCGGATCGGCATGTTGACGCCGACGCCGAGCGTGTCGGTGCCGCTGATCGTCACCACGAGGCCGTTCCCCGCCAGGCGCTCGACGAGGCGACGGTAGCGCGGCAGCATTCCGCCGTGGTGCACGGCGAGCCCCCGGGGCAGCAGCGTGCGGAGCTTCTTCCCGAACGGCGTGTCGAAACGGTCGCTCGCGATCCACTCCTCGATCTGGGCCGAGCGCTCGCGATCGTCCTCCTTCAGGTCGTCGGAAACCGGCGTCTTCCGCAACTGCTCCGCCAGGCCGGCGGCGTCGCGCTTGGTGAACGAAACCACGTACGTGGGCGTGAGACGGCGTCGACGAACATCGGCCAGCGTCTCGAGGAGCAGGTTCTCCCGGTACTCGAACTCGAGCGGCACCGGTCGGGTCGTCGAGCTGACGAGGACGGCGGCGGTTCCCGTTCGCCGTTCGAGGTCGTCGCAGATCGCCTGGGGGTCGCGCAGCGTCGCCGACATGAGAAGGAAGCGGGCATCCGTCATCTCGACGAGCGGGATCAGCCACGCCGTGCCGCGCTGGGGATCCGAGTAGTAGTGGAACTCGTCCATCACGACCCAGCCGAACGGCGTGACGGCGCCGTTGCGCAGCGCCATGCTCTCCAGGATCTCCGCCGTGCAGCAGACGATCGGGGCGCCGGGATTGACCGTCGAGTCGCCGGTCATGAGGCCGACGTGGTCCGGTCCGAACGCGTCGCAGAGGTTGAAGAACTTCTCGTTCACCAGGGCCTTGGTCGGAGCGGTGTAGACCGAGCGCCGGCGGTGATCTGGGATCGTCCCCGCAGGCGCCCGATGCCCCCGCCAGTACGCCACGAAGTGAGCGGCGAGGGCGACGAGCGACTTCCCCGATCCGGTCGGCGTGGCCAGGACCACGTGCTTGTCGTCGGCGAGCGCCTCGAACGCCCGTTCCTGTTCCGGATACGGCGCGAGGTGCGTCCGCTCGCAATACTCGAGCATCGCCATGAAGAGCTCGGCCGCGTCCGGCCGCTCGGGCGGGTGCAGGAGGATGGGCCCGTCGGAACGTGCGATGGCGGGGGTCTCGATGGGAGGAGATCGGAGGATCCGGCGGGCCGCGACGATCCAGACCGCCCGGGGAACAGGTCAGCGTACCTTCGTCGCCGGTTCCGCGGTCCCGTCGGCGGTGCAGGTCGCGGCGGTGCGACCACGGTACGCTTTCCGAGTCGCGAGGCGTTCGCGCCTCGTCGGCCCGTCCCGCCCATGCCCACCTTCGCCTACATCGCTCGCGATCCCGCCGGTGAACGGGTGGTCGGTCAGCTCGACTGCCCGAACCAGCAGGCGGCGCTGGCGGAACTCCAGACGAAGGGCCTGGCACCGGTTCGCCTGAACGCGGTCGCGACGCGGGTGCGTCGTCGCCGCGCGATCTCGACGCGGCGCCTGGCGAGCGCCTACGGCCAGCTGGCCGATCTGCTGCGCGCCGGCGTTCCTCTCCTGCGCGCACTTCGTCTGCTCGGCGGGAGTCGCGCCGATCCTCGCCTCGCGGCGGTGATGACCGCGGTCGCGGATGCGATCGCGGACGGCGACCGCTTGGCGGACGCCATGGCCCAGCATCCCGATGTCTTTCCACCCGTGCAGGTGGCCATGGTGCGGGCGGGCGAGCGCGGCGCCTTCCTCGACCAGGTGCTCGAGCGCCTCGCCGTCTTCATCGCGCACCAGGCCGAGATGCGCAGCAAGGTGATCGGCAACCTAATCTACCCGGTGATTCTGCTCGTCGCCGGCGTCTCCATCGTCGTCGCGGCGATGATCTTCTTCGTGCCGCGGTTCAAGGGCTTCATCGACAAGGGCATGGAGCTCCCGTTGCCGACCCGCCTGCTGCTGGGCACGTCCGACCTTCTGGTGAACCATTGGCTACTGGTGTTGGTGGCACTGGGCTTCCTCGCCGGCGGGATGGTCTGGCTGTGGCGGCATCCCCCCGTCCGACGACAGCTCGCCGTCTGGCAGCTCCGGATCCCGCTCGTCGGCACGTTGGTGCGCAGCCTCTGTGCGGCCCGATTCTCCCGGGTCCTTGGCACCATGCTCGGGAACGGCATTCCCATGCTCCAGGCCATGCGCATCGCCCGTGACGCCGCCGGTCACGCACTGCTCGAGGACGCGGTCGACGAGGCTACCGATGCGATGCGGGCCGGCGAGTCGCTGGCGGGCCCGCTCGGTTCGAGCGGCTTCCTGGATGCCGGCGTCATCGAGATGATCGCGGTGGGGGAGTCCGCCAACAACCTCCCGGCCGTGCTCGTTGCGGTCGCCGACACGCTGGAGAAGAGGATCGACCAGATGCTGGCCTTGGTCATCCGCCTGATGGAGCCCCTGCTGCTGCTGATCCTCGCCGGCGTCGTGGTGTTCATCTTCATCGCGCTGATCGTGCCCATGATGCAGTTGAGTTCCAGCCTGTAGGTCGGCGGGCGGTTCGATCGAGGCCGGTGCCCGGGTGCCGCTCCCCACCGATCCGTCGTCGGCCTCGGCCTCCGAAAGCCCGAAATTGCCCGTTCCGGGTCCCTCCGGCCGATGAAACTGCAACCGGAACTGCATGAGTTCTCCGGCCACTGCGTTTCCAGACGGACTAGGATGCTTGTCGCGGTTGAGATGTCGAAGCGACGGTTGTCCGATAAGTCTTCGTTCCTTTCCGCCCTTGGACGGAGAAGAATCCTTCGATGACCGTGACTCACCATCGTCGCCGCCCAACCACTCGCCGTGGCTTCACGATCCTGGAACTCCTGATCGTGATCGGCATCCTGCTCGCGATCGGCGGGCTGGTTCTCTACAACGTCCTCGGTGCCAGCGAAAAGGCGGACGTCAAGCTCGCCAAGGCCCAGATCCAGTCGTTCGAGAGCGCCCTCGAGGAGTTCAAGTTCGACATGAAGCGTTGGCCCAGCGAGGACGAGGGCCTCTCCGTGCTCTGGAGCAAGGAGAAGCTCGACGCCGAGGAGGACCAGGACAAGTGGACCGGTCCCTACCTCAAGGAGCCCAAGCCGAAGGACACCTGGGGCAACGAGTGGATCTACCGGCAGCCCAGCAGCGTCGAAGGCCGTCCCTACGACATCATCTCGCCCGGTCCGGACAAGCAGGAGGGGACCGAGGACGACATCACCAGCAACGACGGCAGGGTCGGAACGGACGGGTCGGACGAGTTCGGTGATTTCAGTTCAGGCACGGGCGGCGGATGACGACGGCAACGGGAGAGAGACATGGGGAGCACCCCGCACCACATGGCTGACCGCGTCCGAGAAGCGACTCGCGGTCGCCGCCTGCGCCGTGGCGTGACGCTCTTCGAGGTGCTCGTCGCCATGGCGGTGCTGATCGCCTTGGGCGCGCTGGCCCTGCCGAACCTCGCCGACATGCTCGATCGGCGCAAGCTCGACAACCAGGTGGACGAGGTCGTCGGCCAGATGATGCTGGCGCGGGCCAAGGCCCAGTCGGACGGCTCGATGGTGGAACTGGTGTTCCTTCCCCGCGCGGGCCGAATGGTCGTGCGCGGCATCGGACGTCCTTCCGATGCGCCGCGTTCCTCCTCCGGCACCACCACCAACTCCCAGGCGATCGCCGAGCCATGGGCCGACAAGCCGGTGGATCCGTCGATCACCGTCGCCGTGGGCAGCTTCAGCGCGACGGCGGCCGAGGAGGCCGACGACTTCGATTCGTCCGGTCCCTTGGGAGACCGTACCGCGACCAGCGATCCCAGCCGCGGCGGAGCGGGCACTCCGATCGCCTTCGGAGACCGCCCGGCGGACCGGTTCGTGCAGGACGACGGCGAGGACGACGATGCGCCCACCCGCGTCGCGGTGTTTGCCGGCGACGGCAGCGCCGTGTTTGCCGGATGCTGTCGGCTGACGGACGAGCGCGGTCGCGTCGTGCTGATCGCCGTGAACCCGTGGACGGGGCTCCCCGCGATCGATCGCGGCGATGGATCCGCGACCCATGCCTCTTCCCATGCCGCCGACGGCTCGGCGCTGCCCAGCGCCGACCGGAACGAAGGCACGCGTGGTGCTGCGGCGCCCGCCGCCGCCGGCACCGGCGCGGCGAAGGGCGGCACCACCCAGGACGACAACGCCACCAGCAGCGCCGCTCCGTCGTTCGAATTCGACGACTGGCCATGAATCGCCGGGGAGGAATCCTCCTCGAGGTGGTGATCGCGTTGGCGCTGTTCGTCGGTGGCGCCCTGTTCGTCATGCAGTCGATTCGCGACGGCATCGCCGCCCTGGACCGGTCGCGGCAACGACAGGAGGCGGTCGATCTGGCTCGGTCGGCGAT